>JACPRT010000094.1 GCA_016189845.1 Chloroflexota bacterium
CCCTTACGACGCGTCGCGTCGCGGGCGGTTAGACGAACAGGATGATGACTGCAACGACCAGCGCATAAATCGCGATGGCCTCGGCGAACGCCAGGGCCAGGATCATGTTCTGCTGAATCGGTCCACGCGCCTCAGGGTTGCGACCCAGGGACTCCAGCGCCTTACCGGCCAGAAGGCCGATGCCAAGTCCGGGCCCAAGGGCGCCGAGGCCGATTGCGAGACCGGCTGCGATACGGGTGAGATCGATCGGTTCGGGCACAGTGCTCCTCCTGCATCCTAGCTTGCAACGTCGGGGTCCGGCTCTCCCCGGCCACGCCTGCAGTCGCGCGCCGCGACCGCGGGCACGGATTCGTTAATGCGGGCGCGGGTAGCCGGCCTCCCGCCACCCGGCCTGGACTAGTGGTGACCCTCCGCGCCATGCTCTTCCTCGCCATGGCCCAGCGTCGCCAGATAGGCGAACACGAGTGTCAGCATGGCGAAGATGAACGCCTGAATCATACCGACGAACAACTCCAGCCCGAGGAACGGCACGATGCCGATCAGCGGAAACAGGAATCCCATCGCAATCAGCAGGATTTCGCCCGCGAATATGTTGCCAAAGAGACGGAAGGTGAAGCTGATGACTCGGGATATCTCGCTTACGATCTCGAGAAGGCCCACCGCGAAGAATATCGGCCCTTGCTTCACGTTGACAAACTTCGTTCCGTAGCCAGCCCCGAGACTGCGGAAACCCCAGTACTGCACGGCGATCATCGCCACGATTGCGATTGCGAGTGTCGTGTTGAGATCCGTGCTCGCGCCCCGGAAGACCGGAATGAGGATGCCCACCTGGCGGCCCTTCAGGTCCTGGTGCTTCTCCGGCGGGTTGACGACCCTGGCCTCCCGGATCTCCTCGATGGCCGGATGTTCAGGGTCCTCGAACAGGTCCTTGATGCGGACCTTCGTGTCTTCGCCGCGTCCTCCGAAGGGGATGAACCGGAATCCTTCCGAGCCGTTGAACACGGCGAGTTTGAAGTCGGGTTCTTCTTCAGCGGCGTGCAGCAGCGCCTCTGCGCGCATGAGCTCTGCCCCGGCGTGGTCGCCCGCCTCTTCCAGGTCGGCGATCTTCCCCTTGTCGTCCTTGGAAATGTGATGCTCGAGGAATTCCTCGACCGTCTCGACCCGGCCGATGGTCCCCACGCCAGGCAGGATATTCAGCCAGTTGGCGATCAGGATGGTAACGAAGATCGTCAGCACGAGGGGTAGGAACCGCCTGCCCCGCTCGCCAGCGACGCCCTCCACGATGCCGATGAACGACTCGAGGACGATCTCCGCCAGGTTCTGCAAGCGGCCGGGAATCAGCTTCATCTTACGGGTCGCCAGCGCGAAGAAGACGACGACGACGATTCCGGCGGCCCAGAGGCCGATCATCGAGTTCTTGACGGCGAATCCGCCGACCTTGCCGACCGTCTCCGCCGGAAGAGAGATCAACGGCATCGGGCTGCTCAGGAACCCGAGGCCGAACGCCGCGCCCAGGGCGCCACCGGCGACCGAAACCAGGGCGACCACCACGATGACGAGGAGGATGGTTATCGCCTTGGGGCTCTTGAACACTATCCGCTCAACCTATCCTGCATCGTCGGCGCCGCCGGCCGCGAACCATTTCAGCAAACGTATCATTCCGAGGAAGGCCACGACTACGCCGACCACGAGACCCGTAAGAAGCAGCGCCGGCCGTGTGCCGAACTGCCGATCGAGCCAGACGCCTACCAGAGCCCCGCCTGCGATGGAAATCGCTATGAACCAGCCGATTCCCGCCATCCTGGTCAGGAGGACCAGCGTCGACGGATCGGGGCCCCGGACCGTGCGCCTGCGCCGATTCATGCCGCCTCCGGCGCCGCGCCCGTGTCGGTGCGACGAGGCAGTGGTAAACGGCGATTGTGGACTTTATCACAATCGCGTGTTCGCGCAACCCCGATATGAAACGGTCCCGCTAATGCCGGGACCGCTCTCGGATGTCGTTTTTTACCGGATGCGCCCGGCGCTTTCACTCTCTACTTATCCGGCTTGTCCTGCGGCTCGCCCCCACCCTTGCCCTGCTCCCGGTCGCGTCGGCCCAGATCATCGAGGTCGAGGGAGTCGATGAAGTCCTTGAAAGCCGACATCGACTGCAGCTCCTTCTCGTCGACTGGCTTTGGCCCGCTCGCGGCCTCGCCCTCGCCGCCGACCACCGCCTTGCCGGTCTCCTTGTCGAGATGGACGCCGGCCTTTTCAAGCACGGCTTCCTCCGCGTAGATCGGCACCTTCGCGCGGACAGCGAGCGCCAGCGCGTCGGAGGGTCGGGAATCGATCTGGATCTGCTTCCCGTCCCGGGTCAGGACTATCTTGGCGAAGAACGTGTCGTGGTCGAGTCCGGAGACGATGATGTAGTCGAATGTCGCGCCGAGGTCGCCAACAACCTGCTGCAGGAGGTCGTGCGTCAGGGGACGCGGGACACTCACTTCCTGAAGCTTGACCGCGATGGCGTCCGCAACGTCCGGACCGATCCAGATCGGCAGGTACCGGTCCGCCGCCTTTTCCTTCAGGATCACCACACGCTGATAGTTAAGGAGGCTGACGCGGATGCTGTCGATAACCATCTCCAACATCGTCAGTTGTCACCTCTATGCCCCGCCAGGCCGCAAAGCGCGACCGTAGCTGATTCCAGCTTATGTCCCCCCGGCAAAGGGTGTCAACGCGAGCCGGCGGGACCAGGCGGCGCGCCCTCTCCGGACCCGCTTTCGACGTTGCCCGGCCCCGCCACTACGGGCACGCGCGTCTTCATCCGGCGCTCCAACTCGCGACGCGCCAGCATGAACCGCCTCCCGCAGGTCCGGCACTTGAGCCCGATGTCCGCGCCAATCCGGTACACGTCCCATTCCCGCCCGCCGCAGGGATGGGGTTTCTTCAAGGTAATACGGTCGCCGGGCTGAAAAGGAGTCAGCTTCGCGGGAGGCAACGGGCCTACCGGCGGACGGGCCGCAACGCGGCCCGGATTTGGTTGCGGAGCTTCTCGGCGGCGGCCCTGGCCGCGTCCGGATACCCGGTTGGATGGTTCGAGGCGTAGATGATCGATCGGGACGCGCTGATCATCACGCCCCTGCCGTTGGGGTCCACGCCCGCGCGCGCGGCCTCTTCTACATCTCCCCCCTGGGCGCCGACTCCCGGTATCAGGATCGGCAGTCGCGGATGGGCCGACCGAAGCATCGCCAACTCGTCCGGATAGGTCGCGCCCACGACCAGGCCCACGTTGCCGCCACGGTCCCATCCCGCCGCCAGGCGCGCCACGTGCTCGAACAGGCGCGTGGCGCCCGTCTCTCCCGCAGCGTCCTCCGGCCTGCCCGGCTCCGCCATTCCGGGGCTCGCGAGCCGCAGGTCCTGCAACTCCCTGGCGCCGGGGTTCGATGTCCTGCATACGACCAGCACGCC
>JACPRT010000095.1 GCA_016189845.1 Chloroflexota bacterium
CCGCAAGATCAAGGAAGACAGCGAGGCCAAGCTGGGCCATCCCGTGAACCGGGCCGTGATCACGGTCCCGGCGTACTTCAACGACAGCCAGCGAGAGGCGACCAAGGTCGCCGGGCAGATCGCCGGCCTCGAGGTCCTGCGCATCATCAACGAGCCGACCGCTTCCGCGCTGGCGTTTGGCCTCGACAAGAAAAGCGACCAGCTTATAGCGGTCTACGACCTCGGCGGCGGCACGTTCGACATCACGATCCTTCAACTTGGCGGCGGCGTGTTCGAGGTCAAGTCGACCAATGGCGACACACACCTTGGCGGCGACGACTTCGACATGCGCATCGTCAGCTGGGCGGCGGAACAGTTCAAGGCTGAAAACGGCATCGACCTGCGCAACGACCGTGCAGCGCTGCAGCGCCTGCGAGTGGAAGCCGAAAGGGCCAAGATCGAGCTATCGACGGTCGCGCAGACCGAGCTGAACCTGCCGTTCATCACGGCCGACGCCTTGGGGCCCAAGCACCTGTCGCTGACGCTCACCCGTTCCAAGCTCGAGCAGCTGGTCCAGGAGTTGATCGACAATACGGCGGAGCCGTCGTTGCAGGCGATGAAGGACGCCGGCGTGACCCCGAAGGACGTCGGCGAGGTCATCCTGGTGGGCGGCATGACCCGCATGCCCGCGGTGATCGCCAAGGTCCGTGAGATCTTTGGCAAGGAGCCCAACAAGAGCGTGAACCCGGACGAGGCGGTCGCCCTGGGCGCCGCAATCCAGGCCGGCGTGCTCGAAGGCGAGGTCAAGGACATCCTCCTCCTCGACGTCACGCCGCTGTCGCTTGGCATCGAGACCCTGGGTGGCGTGCGGACGATCCTGATCCTGCGCAACACGACGATCCCGACCTCCAAGTCGGAGATATTCACGACCGCGGCCGACGGACAGACGCAGGTCGAGGTCCACGTGGTGCAGGGCGAACGGCCCCTGGCGTCGGAAAACAAGTCGATCGGGCGTTTCAACCTGGATGGCATCCTCCCGTCGCCGAGGGGGGTGCCCCAGATCGAGGTCAAATTCGACATCGATGCGGATGGCATCCTGAAGGTCACGGCCCGCGACCTCGGCACGAAGAAGGAACAGCACATCACGATCTCGGGCCGGTCGGGCCTGAACAAGGACGACATCGAGCGCGCGGTAAAGGAGGCGGAAGAGCACGCCGAGGAGGACCGGCGCAAGAAAGAAGCGATCGACGCGCGGAATGCGGCCGACAGCGCCGCGTACGCCGCGGAGAAGCTGCTGAGAGAGCAGGCCGACAAGGTGCCGGCAGACCTGAAGGCCGAGATCGAGGCGCAGGTCAAGAAGGTCAGGGAGCTCGTGGCGAAGCCGTCGGCGGACACTGCTGAGCTCGCGGCCGCGGCCGATTCCCTGCACAAGTCGCTCCAGAAGGTCGGCCAGGCGGTCTACGCCGCCGGAGGGGCCGGGACGCCGGGCGCCGGGGGCCCTGGCAGCGCCGGAGGCCAGTCCGGTGGCGGAGAGCCTGGCGCGGGCGACGGCAAGAAGCCGGACGACACTGTCGAAGGCGAGTTCCGAGAGGTGTAGGCGGCACACCGCGCCCGGTCCGATTTCGGGTTTTTTTGCGCCGCCTCGTCGACGACGGGACCTCCACCGTCACAACGCGAAGTGCGGGAATATTAGCCGCCTGACCTCATCGACGCTGCGCTCCGCAAAACCCCGTATCTGCCGTTGTATGTCGGAATCGACCGGAGGCTCCGCCGGGTCTGCGAAGGTCTCGGGTCCGGGCGGCCCGCGATATCCGTCGGGCAGGGCCACCGGTATTTCGCGGCCCGACATCACTGCGAAAGCCATCGCCCAGCCACGCGCCACGGCGCTCAGGTCGTAGCCGCCGCCCCCGGTGGCAATCCACCCGGCCGACTCGCCGGCAAGCGTGGCAAGCTTGGCGACCGTCGCCGCGAACCCCTGCGTGGTCAGCCGCAGATGCGTGATCGGGTCGCCGATGTGGGTGTCGATCCCGAGCTGAGTGAAGAGCACGTCGGGATGGAACGTCTTCACGAGAGGGGGGACGACGGAGTCGAACGCGTAGGCATAGATGTCGTCGTCGGTGTATGGGGCGAGCGGTACGTTGACCGAGTAGCCGGCGCCGCTCCCGGTGCCGATCTCGGAAACGTCGCCGGTGCCAGGGAACAGGAACCGGCCGCTTTCGTGGAGCGAGATCGTCATGACTCGCGCCGTGTCATAGAAGGCGTACTGGACGCCATCGCCGTGGTGGCAGTCGATGTCGACGTATACAACCCGCATACCCCGTTCGACGAGCCTCTTGATGGCGAGCACGGGGTCGTTGAAGACGCAGAACCCCGACGCGCGGCGTGGCATAGCGTGGTGGAGGCCTCCGGCGGGGTTGAACGCCACGTCGTATTTCCCGGAAGCGATGAGCTCTGAGGCGACCACGGATCCTCCGGCCGCCAGAGCGTGCGCGTCGTACATGCCGGGGTAGACCGGGTTATCGCCCGGCCCGAACCCGTAGGCGATCTCGGTCATCGGGCCGAGTGCTGAGTCGAGGTTTCGCACCACGTCCACGTATTCGCGTTCATGGAAGAGCAGCAGGTCGTCGACGGTGGCCGCCCGCGGTTCCACCACGGCTGCCTCCGGGCCCGCGAGGAACCCTGCGGCCTTCGCGAGCTCGAACGTGTGCTGCAGCCGGATTGGCTTCATTGGATGCGCTTCGCCGTATGTGTGCTGCGCCATCGCGCTGGTGTAGATATACGCGGCACGGCGCGCCGATCGTTTGGTCTGGCTCAAGGTCCTCCTCGGCGCGTCCTCTTGACGAAGTAGATGGCCGCTGACATGGCCGTGGTTATGACAAGTCCGGCGACAAACCACCAGATCGTAAAGGATGTCGGCTGGCTGGTCGTACCAACCGGGATAGTCGACGCCGATGGCGCCGAGGGGCCCGGGGCAGTCGGGGCAGCCGGCGATTGCCCGGTTGGCGCGGATGTGGTTGCCCCGGAAGTCACTGACGTCGTCGGGGCAGGCGGCGGTGCCTCGATCCTGGCTCCGACATCGCGACGCCACCCGGCCTCGAGTTCCTCCAGTGAGACGCCATACGCGGCCGTGACCGCCGCGGTGGGAAGCAGACCGTCTCGCAGGGCGCTCACCAGCGACCGCATCCGCTCCTCCCCGTAGCGTTCGATGAGGTAGCCGACGAAGTTGCCGGCCTCGGGATAGAAC
>JACPRT010000011.1 GCA_016189845.1 Chloroflexota bacterium
GTTCTGGGCGTGCGGTGTGACACCGCAGGCGGTGGCCGTGGCATCGAAGCCTTCGCTGATGATCACCCATGCTCCGGGCCACATGTTCATCACGGACCTGAAAGACGAGGATGTCGCTGCACTGTGACTGACAAGACGATCGAGGACATCATCCTGCAGCACGACGGCAGAAACATCGGGGCCCTTCGGCCCCACCTGCCGAAGAACTACATCGAAGAAGCAGCCCAACTCATCCTGGACAACCCCGGCAAGGCGATCATCGCAACCGGCTTCCACATACTTTCTGCCAGTGCGCCGGAGACCGACGGGCCGCCGGGCGCGGTCGCGATCGGGAATGCCCTGGCGAAGCTCGGATTCGAGCTGGCGTACGTCACGGACAAGTTCTCGATGGCGGCTCTGCGGGCCGTGGCGCCGCGCAACCATCGAATCATCGAGTTTCCGCTAACGGGCCACCGGGAGTCGGCGGAGTTCGCCTTTCAGGTCGTCAAGGATGAGGCCCCGACGGTGCTGATATCCACGGAAAGGTGCGGTCTCAGTAGCGACGGCACCTATCGCAACATGCGCGGCATGGACATTTCCGCCTTCAACGCCAAGATCGACCACCTGTTCGATCTGCATCCGATGTCGGTTGGGATCGGCGACGGCGGGAACGAGATCGGCATGGGACACCTGTACAAGGTCATCCCCAACTACGAGAAGCTTCCCAGGAACCCGTGTGTTACGACGGTCAAGAAGCTGGTCATTGCCAGCGTGTCGAACTGGGGGAGCTACGGGCTGGTGGCCGGGCTTTCGCTCCTATCCGAGCAGAACCTCCTTCCGAGCGTGCAGGACGAGATGACATGGGTGCTGAAGGCAGTCAAGGCTGGCGCCGTCGACGGCATCTCCGGCGAATCGAAGCCCTGGGTGGACAACTTCCCGCCGGAGGAGAACGCCGTGTGCCTGCGTGAGCTCCACGAGCTGTTGAAGGCAAGGGGCGTATAGAGCACTCGCCGGTTACCACGAAAACTGGCTCGATCGCGTGCCATGCGGCTATTGAAGATTCGGCGCGCCTGGCTCAGAATGCGAACAAGCGTTCTATCGCCGCCCAGGCCATGTCGAGTTCGCAGGCAGGTTCACGGTGACGCCAATCTGGATCAAGGACCGGGTCTGGTGCGAGACCCTGCTCATCCCGCCGGGTGAGCCCGCGCAGAATCTCTTTCGGACACTCTTCGCCAGCAGGCGGGAACAGGACCTGGCGGTTGACCGGTCCAGCCCGTCCAGATCGGCCCTTGACTGGGCCGTCCGCCAGGTCAGGGACAAGTTCCCGGGCTATCGCCCGCTCGTGCACGCATCGTTGATACGGAGCTAGAACGTCCCTCCGGTTCTGGCATGCCCCTGACTGGCGCCGTCGGCGCCGTTGGCGCGCGAGCAGCCGGGCCCCGGGCTCAGGGGGCGCCCGGCGCAGCACCGGTGCGGTAGGTCTTCCGAAGCGTCTCTTTGAAGAAGACGATCATCACCCCGGCGCCGAATACGCCCATGCCTGCGACAACGCCACCGCTCGTAGCGAGCGAGAGAGTCGACGCTACGGCGCCGATCGCGAATGGCGACACCATGCCGCCTGTGTCGGTGAAGAACCTCCAGACTCCGAGGAACTCTCCAGCGGAGCCCCTCGGCGCGAGGTCGGCGCCCAGTGTCAGCACGACGCCGCTGCTGAGGCCGTTGCCGATGCCCGACAAAACGGCGACGCCGAGCAGCTCCCAGAAATTCGAGGTGAGCCCGAGCACCGCAAGCGCGCCCGAGATGATAAAGAGGCTCGGCACCATCGCAAACTTGCGGCCGAATCGGTCCATCAGCAGTCCGGCAGGGTAGAAGAACGCCATGTCCACGGCTGCGGCGATGCCGATCGCCAGACCGATCTCGCCCGCGCCAAGACCGATCTCAGAACCCCACAAAGGAATAATCACCTGACGGGCGTTCCTGACCAGCTGCAGCGCCATTGCTGCAACACCGGCCGTCAGGAAGGCGTGTCGATGCCCGGCAACGGTCTGCCCGATCCTGGCGTAGACGTTGCGGGTCGCCTTGACGCGCTTTTGTTCCGGCGCGTCACGCATCAGTGCGAATACGAGGCCGAGCGTGACAAATGCGAACGCGGATTGGATGAAGAAGGGCGCGCCAAGGCCGATATGCTCGCCGACGTACCCGCCGATGATGGGGCCTATGAAGGAGCCAAGCCGCCCCATGCCTCCAAACAGCGACAGCGCCTGGCCTCGGTGCTGAATCGGAACGGTGTCGGCAATGTAGGTGTGGCGCGAGATCGACCAGAGGGCCATGGCTCCGCCAAGCAGGAACCGCAGAGCGATGAACTGCTCGATGGATGTGCTCAGGCCAGTCAGGATCGAAAGCACGAGGATGGCGAACGTGCCCGCGATCATCGTCTGCCTGCGGCCAAAACGCGTGACCAGCGTGCCGACGGGCATGTCGAAGAGGACCGTGCCGACTTCGCGCGCACCTACCGCGAAAGCAGCCAGGCCAACGCTGGCCCCGAGGTCCCGGGCGAACAAAGGGACAATCGGGACCAGGGCTCCGGTACCGATCGAGAGCAGGAAAGAAGGCGCGTAAACGGTCCAGAACAGGCTTCGAATCCGAAAGGTCCGCGGCTGCGGGGCGGACTCGATTTCGGCCGGTGCGGCCCCGGCCTGGACCGCGCCCCGGCTACCTTGCTCCGGGCGCGACACGCGCTTTGTTCTTAGCCATCTGCTTTTCGATTATGTCGGCCAGTAAAGCGATGCCTTCACGGTTGTACTCGGGTGACGGGTGACCGTAGCAGAGCCGGGCGAAATTGTCCCCATTTCCGTTTGGCGCAAAGTTCGCGCCTGCCGCATATCCCACGCCGGCCTCGAAACAGATTGGTTGCAGCGCGGTCATGTCGTAGTTCTTGGGCATCTCGAGCCAGACGTACAGGCCGCCCTGAGGATGGCTCCACTTGGCGCCCATGCCGCCGAAGCGCTCGCCGAGCGCACCCAGCATCGCGTCCCGCTTGTGGCGCTGCACTCCGTTTATGTCAGAAATGTGGTCGTACATGTCCCGCTTGAGGTATTCGACGACCGCGTACGACGTGAACTGGCTCGGCCCGCCGCCTGCGCGGAAGCTGAGCGCCCTCCGCTGCACCTCATCCGGCACGGTGAAATACCCGTGCCGCAGGCCCGGCGCCAGGATTTTTGAGAACGACGCCACGTAGTTCACGATCCCGCTATCGTCGAGAGAGCGGAACGCAGGCTGGGTCTTGCCCTCCAGGCGCAGGTCGACGTAGCAGTCGTCTTCCAGGATCGGCATCTTGTGACGGTGCGCGATCTCGAGGATCTTCTCGCGCCTCTGCCTGGGCAGTGTCGTGCCGGTCGGGTTCTGAAATTCGGGAATTGTGTAGAGGTACTTCGGCCGCTTGTTCTGCTTGATCAGAAGCTTGATCAGGTCCTCCAGCGGTTCGGGGACGATGCCCTCGTCGTCCACCGGCGTCCCGACCACGTTCGCACCGGCACGTCGCAGCTGACCGAGGGTGCCGGTGTAGACGAATTCCTCGGTGATTACGGTGTCGCCCGGATTGGTCAGCGCCTGGATGACGAGCCAGTTGGCCTCGCTCGATCCGCTGGTGATCACGACCTGTTCCGGGGTGACCTTGAATCCTCGGTCACGTTCCAGCTTGGACGTGACCAGCTCCCTCAGCTCCGGCAGTCCCAGCGGATGCGGGTAATACGCGAGATCCTTCCCGTCCCGCTCGAGCCCTTCCTTCAGCCCATCCACCAGACCGTCCAGCGGCACCGTCTCGGGGTCCGGATAGGCCACGACGAAGTCGTATTTGGGGTGGACGACTTTTCGGGCCGGGACTTCCTGGGACCTGCTCGAAAACAGGCCGTCGTAGCTGAACTTGGGAGAGGGCATCGAAACGAACTCCTGTGGATTGACGGGCGACCAGTA
This sequence comes from Chloroflexota bacterium, assembly GCA_016189845.1. Lineage (GTDB taxonomy): Bacteria > Chloroflexota > Dehalococcoidia > Lucifugimonadales > Lucifugimonadaceae > VGZT01. The sequence continues at coordinate 3,952 of JACPRT010000011.1, forward strand.
TGGGAATCCAAGGTTGCCAGGGCTTGCCAATGTTAGACGTGGCACATGGTGATTACAACTTTACGAACAGCGGCAAGGGACGCGCCCGTTCCTGCGCGAATCCGCAAAAACCCGCGGCGAATTCGGCGGCGCAGGAGTCTCTGGGCCCGCGATACACTGGAAATACGTGCTTACCCCCATAAAAGTAGGTAAATTCCTAGTGGCACCTAGGCAAATTACTAAAGACAGCCCTCCTGCACCTTGGCATCCTGTCTCCGTTCGACGGGGAGATCCGAGTGGTGTTTCACTCACGGAGGCAGATGATGACGGGCAAGACCATGACCGCAGAGATAGAGACGCTGCTCAAGTCTCTGGAGGCCACCGAAGAGGAGGCACAAGAGGCGAAGCGATGGCTTGTCGTACTAGACAAGTACACTGACCGGCCAACGGCCATGCCCACGACCCCACCAGACATGATCAGGATGGGCTGGCTATAGGTAGTGGCCATGGTCCGGTCGGAGGATCGGTCCAGGCTGATTGACAGCTGACCAGTCTTTTTCAACAAGAGGAATCGCAAACCAAATAGCTGACGAGGTTGGCCGGCAGATTCAATCTGCCGGCCTTCCGGCTTCTTTAGGGCTTTCGATTTCCCGTCAGTTGGCCGCGTCCGGCGTTGAGGTCGGCTCCGCGAGGCCATCACCGTTCGGGATCGTCGGACTCTATTCGTACGAAGCCGCGGGCGGGAACAACCTTGACCAGGCTGTGCCAGCCGCAGCCTCGTTGCAATTCCTGATCGCTGCTGGCGACGCCCTGGACGACGTTCAGGATGGGGAACCGGTGGCCGGTCTGGACCGGCAGGACCCGGCCGCCCAAGCGGAATTGGTGGCAGCCCTGCTTGCACTGTGCCACTACGCCATCGCCTCCACCGCGGCCAGAGGAGCCCCGTCGGAACGGGTAGTCGCGGCGTCCGCGTCCCTGGCACGATTGGAACTGGCGGCAATGTCCGGCCAGCACGCGGACGTGAACACACATGCCGCGAAGACGGTTTCGCTGGACGCAGCTAGACGGGTCACAGCCGCAAAAAGTGGATCGTTGGGCAGGGCTGCGGCGGAAACGGGGGCCGGGCTCGCCACGTCCGACACAGCCTTGGTCGACCTGATCGGAGAATTCGGCCACCAATGGGCCACCGTAGTGCAGATCGCTAACGACGTTTCCGGCGTGTGGCCGGGCGGTCCGGAGGATACGGACATCTCCATGGGCCGGCTCACGATTCCGATCGCGATTGGGCTCGATGCAGGACAGGGTGCCGGGGCGACCAGGTTCAAGGATCTGGTTCGCGATGCCGCCTCTGACCCGGAAGCGGAAAAGGAAGCGAGGGCGGTGCTCTGGGATTCGGGCGCCATACACAAGGCCTGGGCCCTCGCAGGCCTGCATTATGCCCGCGCTTCACGCATCGCCAGAGAGTTGCAGGCGCGGAACCCCCATTCGAGGTTGCATGAACTGCTAACGAATTGATCCACCCCGTTTCTATACTTTCGGAAGACAGACTGTCAGTTGACGGCCGCGGGCGCACTGCCATGGAACGAGTTGTGAATCGTCGTCGAGTCTTCGAGACCGTGTGGCTGGTTCTGGCGGGGGTTTACGGACTGTCGGTCTGGTTCGGCGTTCACGGATGGATGTCGGGCCCCCGCTCAGGTTTCTCCGTCGACTTTACCGGCTCGTCGCCTGTCGTCACGCGGGTCATCACAGCCGGCCCTGCGTGGGAAGTCGGTGTCCGGAGAGGCTTCGAGTTAGTACTGATCGATGGCTCGACGCCGACGGCCGAACGCTGGCAGGTCACCGGCGATCGGGACTCCGAGTTCGTGTTCAGGGCAGGAGACGGACGACTGGTGACGGTACCCGCAGATTCGACCGCTCCCGTCGGGACCGCCAGCGTCGCAATGTTGGAGCTGACTGCGCTGGTATTCGCAGCGGTGAGCCTTTTCCTCGGAACCAGGACATATCTGACGATCGAAGTCGCAGCCTTTTCGTGGTTGGGGCTAATAGCGGCGGGCGCAATCGCAGTGGCTCCGGGATCTCTGGCCAATGATCCTGCGGCCCTTCGCATCCAGGCAACGACCCTTCACTGGCTGCCAGCTGCCTTCATCGTGTTCTTCTACGCATTCGGGCGTGCACAGTCGAGGCAGGCCGGAATACCGTGGTCGAAATGGTTGCTGTTCCTCCCGGGAATCGCGGTTCTCCTGGATGTTCTATCGGGCCTTGAAAGCACGACGTTCCCCGAAATCCGCCCCGTAGCGCTGAATCTGGCATTGGCATTTCTCGTAGGCGGGATTGCCTGCGGATTCGTGCTGCTGGTCCGGCGATACTTCGCAACATCGTCTCCGGTATTCCGTGAGCAAACTCGAGTCATCGTCGTGGGTACCGCCATCGCTGTGGCGCCAGTTGTCCTGCTCAGCGTTCTCCCAGAAGCCCTTGGCGGAGATCCAGTCGTCCCTCCCCAGTTCGCCGTCCTCACCACGGTGTTGATACCGCTCACTTTCGGCTACGCGATCTTGCGACACGAACTCATGGGCATCCGTCGCCTGGTGCACCGTGGTGTTAGCTATGCCCTGATCTCAGCCCTCGTAATTCTCCTGTACGTCGGCATCATCACCGCGTTGCGGAGCGTGGGGGCGAGCAGCATAGGCAACTCCGCGCTGGACCTCTCGGTAATGGTCGCGATTCTTGTCGGCGTGCCACTGGTCCCACAGGTGCGCGGGATGGCCTTCGCGGCTGTCGACCGGCTGCTGTACCGGGATTTCGTAAACCACAGGGAGGTGCTGCGCGAGATCAGCATCGACGCCGTGCACACGACAGACCTCCAGGGTCTCAACCAGGGGATCCTCAAGCGTGTGGTCGACGCCCTGGGCCTGCCATTCGCCGTCTTCGTGATGCGAAACGCGGACGGACTCGAAGTCTTGGGACGCGTTGGGCAGGTTCCTCAGAACCTGCTCGATGGAGGCGTCAAAACGCCCGCGCTTGAGGAATCGAACGATCCAGTCACCGACCTTGTGGACCTTGGCGGCGATGCTGGACAGGCGCTCTGTGTGGCGATACCCGGGCAACAGGGGCAGACCGGACTTCTGTACCTGGGCCCCAAGCTAAACGGCGAGCCCTTCCGTTCCGACGACCTGCAGATGGCGCAAACCGCGGCAAGCCTGGTGTCCACGGTGATTTCACGCCTCCGCCTGCTCGACGAGTTGCGCGCCCAGTCCCAGGAGTTGTCCAAGCTGAACAAGCGCCTGGTCGAAGTCGAAGAACAGCAGCTGGCCAGGCTTTCCGGCTACCTCCACGACGAGCCGCTGCAAAAGGTCACATACGTCCTGGGCCAATACCGCGACAGGTATTCCGACGACGAACTGGCGAAGATCCTGCTCGAAGTCACCAATGATCTCAGGCTTGTGAGCGGCACGTTGAGCCCGGCCATGCTGGTAGACCTGGGGCTGGTCCGTGCCCTGGAGTCGCTCGTCCATGAGTCCGAAGGCAGAAACCGCTACCACATCGATTTCCAGGTCTCCGGCCTGGGGCGCGAAGAACGCCTGCCAATCGGGGTGGAATTGACCGCATATCGGGTTGCCCAGGAGGCCCTGGCGAACTGCCAGAAGCATTCGAAGGCGACCGCGATCTGGATCGAGCTGGCGGTGTCGCCTGATACGCTCGTGCTGTCGGTCGACGACAACGGGGTCGGCCTCAACGGCGCGACATCCCAGGTCCACCGGGCATCGACGCATCTCGGCCTGCGACACCTCAAGCAACGCGTCGAGAGCTATGGAGGGGCGCTGCTCGTGACGAACCGGCGTTCCCGGGGCGCGAGCGTGGTCGCCACCATACCGATATCGAAGGACGTGCCAGATGCCGGCCCAGAATTCAGAATCCACGCCAACTAAGTCGATCCTGGTGGTCGACGACCACCCGATGATGCGAGTCGGGGCGGCGGCAGCGCTGTCGAACGCACCCGACTGCAGCGTGGTCGGCGAGACGGACAACGCCGACGACGCACTGGAGATGGCGAACCGTCTGAAGCCGAACATCGTGCTGACGGACATCCGGTTGAGGGGCGACCGGACGGGGGTGGATCTGGCACGAGACCTGCGGGAACAGGTACCCGACACGAAGATCATCGTGTTCACGAATTTTCCGCACGAGCCGTACGTGCGCGCCATGATGGAGCTCGGCGTCGAGGGCTACCTCCTGAAGGACACACCTCCCAGCGACGTCCTGGACGCCATACGCATGGTCTTCAAGGGTCGCAACGTCTTCTCGTCGGCGGTTACCAGCAGCATCGTGCGGGGCTACCTCCGCACCTCCGATGCCAGGCAGGACAAATCCAGGGAAGGCCTCACGAGCAGGGAAGCGGAAGTCCTCCAACTGATTGCTGAAGGGCGGTCCAACGACGAGATTTCGCAGACCCTGGGCATCACCGTGAAAGCGATTCAGGTCCACCTCTCGAACCTGTACGCAAAGCTGGGCGCCCACAGCCGCACAGAGGCCGTCGTCCAGGCGGCGAAGCGAGGTCTGGTCGTCCTCGAGGAAGGGCGGTAAGCCCCGTCCAATTTGGGTGACCGCTCGGATGCCCGGGCGCGGTCTCCGGACGAACATCAGCCTCGGAAGCCCCACCCCGTCGGGGCCAGATCTGAGGCGTAAACCAGGCCCGTGGCGACGCTCGGAGAGATAGCTGCCGACCTACGCTCGCGCCCGCGTGAAAAACGCGGCGAGAGGTTCACGACGCGCCTGCCGGTGCTCGCAGCTGCGGCCACCCTCGCGATGCTGTTGGCCATGACCATCGGCACGACGGTCGCCCTCCGCAGCCTGATGGGTGCAAAAAGCCAGGGGCGATTCGATGAATTTGCTGCCAACGCCTCCGCGGTCGTAGGCGCGGAGGCCAGCCGCAGCCTGACCGAAATATCCGCGGTCGAGGGTTTCTTCAGCGCCTCCGATAACGTCTCCGAGAATGCGTTCAATAACTTCGCCCTCGCCATGACCCGGGCGGGTTCCGCCGTGAAGATGCTGGGCTATGCGCCGCTCGACACCGAAGGGCCGTCCGGTCGATTCACGGTGGCCCACCTGTATCCGACGCGCCCGGGACTCGTCACCATGGGCGAGGACCTTTCCGCCGATTCCCGATTCTCGGCGGCCATCGGACGGGCAACGGAGACCGGGGGACCGGCGACCACCGGCCCGATCCAGGCCTCAAGCGGGGACCCGGTCGGATTCCTCGTTTTCTTCCCCGTGTACGGCAAGGGTCAGTCGGATCGGGTCACCGTCATCGGGTACGCCTTCGGCGTCTACGACCTGGGTGAATTCCTCGCCGAACCCCTGGCGCGCGCCGGGATCGGTTCGATCAAGTTCCGCGTGATCGATCTCCCGTCAGGCGCCCCCGCGCGCGAGATATATCCATCGCCAGGCGGCGATTCCGCAGCCTTATGGGCGGCCGGGTACAAGGCTGATTCGAGCCTGCTGCTGGCCGGCCGGGAATGGCGGCTCGAATTCCTGTCCCCTCCCGGATACGGGCTGAGCCCGCTGGAGCAGCAGGTCTGGATCATCGTGATGTCTGCCGGTCTCGCCCTGACGGTAGTCGCTGCAGGTTCGACCTACTCCCTGGTGGCAAGCCGTCGGCAGGTAAGGCTTGACCTGCACCTCCTGACCACTCAGCTTTCCGTCATCCTCGACGCCGCGCTCGAGTCGATTGTCGTTACCGACCGCAACGGCAGCGTGGTCTGGGCAAACGGCGCATTCGCCCGCAACTTCGGGCTGGGTGATGCCAGAATGCTCGTCGGAGTGCCCTGGAGAGAGCTCTGGCAGCGACCGGGGGTCGAAGTGGCCCAGCGGGAGCGATTCGTGGCCCACATGAATGAGATCAGTGCGAACCAGAGCCTCGCAATTTCCAGCGAGGACGTCGACGTCACACGCCCGGCGCGCCGGACGTTGTCACTGACTTCCGTTCCCGTCGCCGACCACGCAGGCACCTACCTGGGCCGGCTCTGGGTATATCGAGACGTGACTACCGAGCGTGCAGCGGACAAGGCGAAATCGGTGTTCGTGTCCATGGTCTCGCACGAATTGCGGACGCCACTGACGTCGGTCATAGGGTTCCTGGACCTGGCCCTCGACGAGGAGCGGGACCGTTCGGCTGGCAAACTCAGCCGGTATCTCGACACGGCCCGTGCGAACGCCGATCGGCTGCAGCGGCTGGTCCGGGACATCCTGGATCTTTCGTCGCTCGAGGCCGGCGGCATTCGCCTGGACGCCGGACCTGTGGACGTTCGAGAGCTGGTGACGGAACTCGTGGATTCCATGGACTCTGAGTTTGGGGAACATCGCCTGCGCGCCAGCGTCGACATGCCTGCGACGGTGCGCCCTATTCGCGGGGACCGTGGCCGCCTGGCGCAGGTACTGACGAACCTTCTCTCCAATGCCCTCCGCTACACGCCTGCCGGCGGAGAGGTCTCGGTCGTCGTACGCGAACAGGACGGCAACATACAGATCTCGGTCCGCGATACCGGTGTCGGCATACCGAAGGAATTCCACGAGAAGATCTTCGAACGGTTCGTCCGAGTCGGCGTCAATGGGGGCGCGGCGCCAACCGGGGGCACCGGGCTAGGGCTGGCGATCACGAAGACGCTGGTCGAGTTGCACGGCGGCCGAATCTCGCTGGACAGCACACCAGGGCAGGGGAGCACGTTTACGGTGAGCTTCCCGGCCCACGAGGAGGCGGACCCTTCTACCGGGCCCACGGCAGGCGCTGTAGATGGAACCGAGTCGCCTGCACTCGTAGCGCCGGTCCCCGTTGGTCAGCGTTCAGCTCAGTGAGCGTGTCCGACATCCGGCCAGGATTCTAGCTGGCGATATCGGCGGCCCCGGCCGCGGGTGGCGTGTACCTATACCCGAACTGTCGCACCGTCTGAATCAGACGTGGTCGTCGTGGGTCGCTCTCAACCTTTGACCGCAGGTAGGAAACGTAGAGGCGGACGCTTTCGGAGGAGACCTCCAGCGAATCCTGTCCCCACACGACGTCCAGGAGCCGCTCCTGGCTGATCACCTGACCGGCGTTCTTGACGAGGGCGACCAGCAACTTGTACTCCAGCGGCGACAGCGATACGGGCTGCCCTCGGACCGCCACCGAATGCGCGGAATGGTCGATCGTGAGCTCGCCGTCGGAGTAGACCTGCGCCGAGTTCTTTACGGCGGGCAGGGCAGCGCGCCGCAATGCGGCGGCGACGCGTGCAGCCAGCTCGTTCTTGCCGAAGGGCTTCACGATGTAGTCGTCGGCCCCCGCCTCCAGGCCCTTGACGCGGTCCGACTCGGCCCCGTAGGCGGTCAGAAAGATGACGGGGATCTCCGACACCTCCCGTATCCGGCTGCACAGCTCGAGCCCGTTCATGCGAGGCATCTCGATGTCGACGATTGCCAGGTCTGGCCGCTGCTGGAAGAAGATCCGGAGCGCGGCAGCACCGGAATCGGCGCAGACGACCCGGTAGCCGGCCTTCTCGAGACGGGTCGATACCAGCTCGAGGATGTCCGGCTCGTCGTCCACTACCAGGATGTTTGCAGCACCTGTCATGCAATCACCATAACAATCCCCGGCGGCTCATGCGTGCGTGCTTTCCGCATCACGTTCTTACGCGATTCACACATTTGGTTCGCGTAGACTATTGACGTGCCTCGAGCGGCGGTAGCTCAGTTTGGCAGAGCGCCGTCCTTCCAAGTCGGAGGCCGCGGGTTCGAATCCCGTCCGCCGCTCCACCCTGCTCCTCAGTCACGAGGTACCCATCCGCCCAATGGACGAATCCCTTCATTTCAAGACGATCACCGAACTGGCCGGGCTGATCAGGTCGAAGAAGCTCTCGCCTGTCGAAGCCACGAGGGCGCAGCTGGAACGCATCGAAAAACTCGATGGGCGGCTCAGGGCCTACGCGACCGTGACGGCCGATCTGGCGATGGACCAGGCCAGGCGTGCCGAACGTGAGATAACCGGTGGCAGGCACCGTGGCCCGCTGCACGGAGTTCCGGTCGCGGTCAAGGACCTCTGCTTCACCCGGGGGGTCCGAACCATGGGCGGTTCCGCGGTCATGATGGACCACGTTCCTGATCATGACTCCACGGTCGTGGCGCGCCTGGCGGACGCGGGCGCGGTTCTTCTCGGCAAGCTCAATCTGACTGAAGGTGCGATGGGCGGGTACAACCCGAAGCTGAAGGCGCCCGAAAACCCGTGGAAGGAATCGCACTGGCCGGGAGCGTCGTCGAGCGGTTCCGGGGCCGCCACGGCCGCCGGCCTGGCCTACGGCACGCTGGGGAGCGACACCGGCGGTTCCATCCGGCATCCTTCCGCCGTGTGTGGCGTCGTCGGGCTCAAGCCGACATGGGGCAGGGTGAGCCGCTACGGAGTTCTCGCGCTCGCGGAGTCCCAGGATCACGTCGGGCCAATCACCCGTAGCAGCGCCGACGCCGGGATCATCCTCCAGGCGATTGCTGGCGCAGACCCCAACGATCCCACGAGCTTGCCGGACAGCGTGCCGGACATGCTGGCCGGGGTCGGCAGGGGAGTCAGCGGAGTCAGGATCGGCTTTGACGAGGAGTTCACCGCGGTCGACATGGCGCCGGACTTCGCGAAGGCGGTCGTCCAGGGTGTCGAAGTGATGAGGAAGCTGGGCGCCCGGATCGTGCCCGTGAAGATGCCCCGACGGCTGCGCGAGTACGTACAGGCGTGGCCGGTAATATGCACCGCCGAAGCCCTGGCGGCTCACAGCCCGTACTATCCGGGGCGTGCGGCCGAATACGGCCCGTGGTTCAGGGGCTGGCTCGAAAGAGGCGCTGCTGTCACCGGCGCGGACTACGCGCGAGCCAACAACCTGCGCGCCGCCTGTACCGGCGAGTTGCGGGCGATGATGCGCGCCCTCGACGTCTTCGCATGCCCTTCTACGGCGAGGGCCGCATACCCGGTAACGCCGGCGATCCTCTTCGGCCCGATCCCGCCCGATCGGGACCCCTGGCAGTCCAGGTACACCGTGCCCTTCAACTTCGCGGGCCTGCCCACGATCTCCGTCCCCTGCGGGCTGTCGGACGAGGGACTGCCGCTCTCGCTACAGTTCGTTGGCGGTCCGCTGAGCGAAGACCTCCTGGTTCGGGTCGGCGACGCATATGAACGGGCCACGGAGTGGCACCGGCTTCATCCAGCAGGGTGGTAGGGTCGGACAGGCCTGGCGCCCCGGAGCCCTATACCCGGGCGAACTTCTGCAGGCGGTTGAGCCCGCCGACCTCCGCGACGTAGATCGCGCCTTGCGGGTCGATCCACACGCCGTGCGGCGAATTGGCGAACCGCCCCGGCTGGTCGCCCTTCTCGCCCCACCGGCCTACCAGTCCGCCGTCGAGTGTCCGCAGCTCGAGTCCGCGGGCGCTCACGATGTGCATTACGCCCGAGTCGTCAACGAAAGAATCGTTCGGTCCTCTGACATCCGGCCACTCCGTCAGATACTTGCCATCAAGGTCGAACACCTCGCAGCGGTTGTTCGTCCTGTCCATGACGAACACGCGGCCATCGGCAATGCTGACGTCGTGCGGCAGATTGAACTGCCCGGGTCCGGTCCCGGGCTGCCCGGTGACCGGAACGCCCGCCCATTGCTGATAGAAGACGGGGTCGCCTGACCCCCATGAGCGGATCAGCTCCCCGCTTGCGCTGAAGCGATGAACGCGGTTCTGGCCATAGCCATCGGAGACGAAGATATCGCCATTGGGCGCACGCTTCGCGCGCGTGGGCATGTTGAAGGGCCTGCCTGGCGAACCCACCTTGCCCTTCGTGCCGAGAGTGAGCGTTACCTTGCCGTCTGTGGAATGGATCGTGACGGTGTGAAACCCGGTGTCGGCGAGGAAGACCTCGTCAGATGGACTGATCCAGAGCCCGTGCGGCGCCGAAAATGCGTCGCCCCAGTTCGCCAGCAACCGGCCATCCGCACCGAGCACCAGCATCGTGCCAACGCCTGGGCCGATGCTCGCAGGCTTCCCGCCGACCGTGTTCCTGACGGCTACGTACACGCGTCCCCGGGAATCGCATGCTACGTCTGAGGCGACGCCCTTGATCTCGAACCTGGGCCAGTTCGCGACCGCCTCGTATTGATATCGTCCGACTCCGAACCGTTTGGCCATCGAGACTCTGAGTCCCCTTTCAGACCTGGATGGAACTCTCCATGCCGGCCCGCGTCTGGTTCGCCGCTTCGGCGAGCCGCTTCAGGGTATCCCGGTATCGGGAGGCCATCACGGATGCGGCGGCGGCAAAGATTCGAGCGCCGATCTCGGGACGACGCTGGCAAAGGTCCAGCAGCCGTTGCCGATCGATCTCCCAGACGTCCATTTCTCGCATCGCCCGGGCCGACGTCACGAGCATTCCGTACCCGACAAGTGACGCCAGCGGGAATGTCTCACCGGGTCCCGCGACACGCACTGTCATCGGGCCAAATCCCGTGTTCGCCGTCAGCTGCGCTTCGTTTCGGAGCACCACATACACCTTCTCGCCGAGCCGCCCGGCCTCGCCGAGAGATTCGCCCTCCGCAACGGCCCGCCTGGCGCCGAGCATGAGCACGTCCCTCAACTGTCCGGCGTCGAGGGCGCGCAGCATGTCAGCGTTTCGCAGCGTCTCGTATTCCGATCCGGCAAGCCCCATGGACCGAAGGCTGGACGCCCCTGCAAACGCGGTGCTCGATTCGCGTTCGCCGCCGATCTCGGACTCGTACATGACGAAAAGCGCGGTGAAGAAGAGCACCGCGGCCGCGGCCTCCGCGTAGCCAACGGGCCATTCGACAACGGTGATCAAAATGGCCACGGCCGCGGCGACCCCGAGGCCGGCGGCCAGGGCGGGCCAGTGCACGGACCGGTACCACCCGCGGGCCTCCGGTATGTGCATCAGGCGGCGGCGGGCGGTGCCAAGGGCGAGTGCGACGAATACGGGAAAGAGGACTATCAGCGCCGTGCCCGGCCAGACGAGACCGAGGCCCAGAAAGGCGGCGCCTGCCACGATCGATGCGTTTGCTGCGATCGCCAGGACGATCCTGGTCGGCCGTTGACCGGGAGTCGAGAAGATAGCTGCGGTCGTCATGGTGCCTCCCCCTTGCGAGCAGGTTTTGAGGCGGACCGGCGGGCTGTCGGTCCCGATGTCGATCGGGGCTTGGAACAGTAGCTACGATCCTAGCACAGGGCTGGCGGAGGCCTCAGAGCCGGTAGTACTTCACCGCGTTGTTGTGGAACAGCCCGGTTCGCTCGGCGGCGTTGAACCCCCTGGTGATCGAGTCGTACGACTCCCAGAGGTGCAGGTAGGAACTCGCGAGCTTGTCGACCGGGAAGTTGCTGGCGAACATGCAGCGGTCGACTCCGAATATGTCGATCGTATCCAACACGAATGGTTTGATGCTCTCCGCCGTGAATCCTCGTTCGAACATACCCAGCCCGGAGATCTTCACGGTCACGTGCTCCGCAGAAGCCATCTCGCGCATCCCGCGCCGCCACTCCGCGAGTCCCGTCCGGTCGCGCTGGATTGGCAATCCCGTGTGGTCGAGGATCATCGGCACTTCGGGGATGTCCTTTGCGAGGCGGGCAGCCTCCGCCAGCTGCCAGGGCCAGACCTGTATGTCAAACGACATGCCGTATCTGGCAAGCAGCCGGTACGCCGACCGCCACTGGCGATCGCTCATGAGGTCGCCGCGCGGGGCGAAGCGCAACCGCGGCTGCTGGTCGGAGTAGTTCAGGATGTAGCGAATCCCGCGCATCAGCCCGAATCGCGCATGGCGCGCCAGCACGTCTTCGACGTTCGGGGCAAGCAAGTCGGCGAAGCCGACGCAGGCGTGCGGGAAGCCCTTCGAGGCGGGGTCGTCGTGGACGGCCTGGAGCCACTCGGTCTCTTTCACCGGATCATCGCTGTGGTCGAACTCCGCCTGAAGGTGGACTGACTTGACCAGGTCGACGCCCCGCGCATCCGCAAGGAAGTCTGCGACCAGGTAAGTACGCCGTATCGCCGAATAGTCGCCCGCGAAATGGTCGACAGGCTTTTTCAGCCACGGATAGTTGTGCTTCTCCAGGTCCCAGAGGTGATGATGCGGGTCAACGATCTGCATCCGGAGGCCTCCCGGTGTCGATTGCGAGCCGGCAGTTTATTACACTGCGGCCCGGCATATCTACGCCAGATATGACACCGGGCAGGGTGGTGCCAAAAGTGGTGCCAATTACCCCGCCTCGGTGGTGCCAGCGAGCGCCGGTGCGGGCGCTTTCGAGTGACCGTTCAAGAGAGCAGCGAGTTTCTCCGCGGCCTCTACCTGCGCGCCGGGCAGAACGCCGGCGTATTGCGTCAAGGTGAATCCCGCGGTCGCGTGGCCGAGGCGTTGCGAGACGAGCTGGACCGGGATCCCAGCGGCCAGCATCAGGGTTGCGGAGCTGTGACGTAAATCGTGAAGCCGCACGCTGAGTCGAAGGGCGCGGGCGACTCGTACCCATGCCTTCGTAATTGTCTCGGGGTGTAGGGGCCGACCGTTCGCCCTGGCGAACACCGGCGCGTTCTGCGCCAGCGGGCGACCGAACATCCCGGCAAGCCTCTCGGCGTCCGCGCGCTGGTCAGCGAGGATATTGAGGCTGTATGCGTCAAGTGCGATCGCTCGGCGGCTCCTGGCTGATTTCGGCTCCCGGTACATCTCCACGCCAGCGACTACATGGTACGACCGGCGAATGTAGACGAGGGAGCGATCAAAGTCGACGTCGGACCATTGCAAGCCGCAAATCTCACTCCTACGGCA
>JACPRT010000114.1 GCA_016189845.1 Chloroflexota bacterium
GACACAGGCGGTGGGTCGCAGGACCTCTCGACGACGGTCTTCGCGATGACCGTGAACCCGGCGGCCGGATTGATCAGCGGGACGACGTTCCATTCGAGCGCACGCTACGAATTCGTGGTAGACCGCTTCGGCCTCGTCAACGGCGGCGATGCGATTGAGGTGGCCCTCAACGCCCGGAACAACTCCGGCCAGACCGGTAAGGCCGTGCTCAGGGCATCGGGCGACAACACCGTCGTCACGATTTCGGTCACGCCTTCGCCGAGCGGCGCCTCGCAGCCCGCTCACATCCACAAGCCGAGCCCCTGCGACAAGCTCGGCGGCGTTGACTACCCGCTCACCTCGGTGGTCAATGGTCAGTCTGTAACGACCGTGAAGGCCAAGCTTTCGGACATCCTGTCGCAGCCGCGCGCGATCAACATTCACAAGTCGGGCAAGGAAGCCTCTATCTATACTTCGTGCGGCGAGCTGAAGGACGCGAAGAACGCGACGCCGGCCGTCGAGCTGGCAATCAACGAGCAAAACAAGTCCGGACAGTCCGGGAAGGCGACACTCTCAGCCGACGGTGACAAGACGATAGTCAAGGTCACCACCAAGGGCTTCACGCCCGGCGTCGAACAGCCGATCCACATCCACAAACCGAGCCCCTGCGACAAGCTCGGCGGCGTTGACTACCCGCTCACGACAATGGTTGATGGCCAGTCCGAGACGGTTGTCAACGCAAAGCTCTCGGACATCCTTTCGCAGCCAAGGGCGGTCAACATCCACAAATCGAAGACCGAAGGTTCGGTCTACACAGCCTGTGGCAACCTGAGCAGCGCGAGCGATGTCGAGGACTTCGTGTATCGCGTGCGGGTGGTCGGCGACGTCGTTCTGGCGTTCCGTGTCGTGAAGGGCCAGGAACGGCTGATCGCGGTCGGACCGACAAATCAGCCGATCGTAGGTCTCGAACCGGGAATGCGGGTTTTCGCCGGTTTGCGCGATGACCCCTTCTTCTTCGACCTGAACGCGTTCAACGCCGGGGCCAAGTTCTGCCAGGGCGCCGGTGGTACGGGCTCAGATTTCTTCCTCGGTCTCAATAGTTCGGCGATCGTGCTGAGCGTGCCGACTTCCGCGCTTGGCGCCAGCCAGCTCGGAGTGTGGGCTCAGACAATGACCCAGGACAGCAATGGTGTGTGGGTACGCGTCGATCGCATGGGCCGTCCGGCGATCAACACCGCATTCATTCCGGACAACCCGTTCGAGGCGAGGGCGTCACTGGAGGACGACTTCAACGTCACGCACCCGCGTGCCGACCAGGCGAAGTGGAGGGCCGAGCTCGTAGACTCGCTGACTCTCCTGCACTCGCTCAACGACGCGACCGACAACAAGGCGGACGACGCCCAGAAGGTCGCAGGCTTGGCGGACGTACTGTTGCCAGACGTCCTGACGGTCGACCTGTCCAAGGCGACCGCGTTCCTCAACGGCCGCAACCTGGCGGACGACGTGATGGACGCCGAACTCGGCCTCATCACAGAAGGCGCCGTGACGACCGACTGCGTCGCCAACGATTCGACCTTCTCCATTAACTTCCCGTTCCTGGGCAAGGCAAACTAGGTAAGGCGCAAGTTCACGCCAGGTGATCACGGGCCGGCGGCGATCTACGCCGCCGGCCCGTTTCATTGGATAATGCCTGCGTCAGTGTGATTCCACGCCTGCTCGTCGCTGCCACGGTCGTCGCACTGGTCGTCTTCCTGACCAGGCTCGATTCCCTGCGCCCCGGTCGCGATGACGCATTCGAGGCGCCTCCCGATCTTTCCGCGATCGACCTTACGAGCCTCGACCGCTCCAGGCTCAGCGACGCCGCGCCCGTGGGCGAGGCCATCCGGAAATTCGAGGAGCGTGTCGAAGCCAACCCCTCGTCCTACATCGACTACACGATCCTCGGACAGCTCTACATGCGGCAGTCGAGGGAGAACGGCGATATCGCTGCCTTGCTCCGCGCCGAGGCCGCTCTAAAGCGGGCCCTCGACATCAATCCGGCCTACACCGCCGCACGCGCCAGCCTCGCCGCTGCGCTGCACAATCAGCACCGATTCGAAGAGGCGAAGGCGATGGCCCAGAGCATCGCGGAAGGCACAAGCGTCAGCGTGCAGGCAGTCGCCACGCTCGCCGACGCCAGGTTCGCCCTTGGGGACTACGACCAGGCGACCGCCGGATTCATCAGGCTCACGTCGATCGCCCCCGGACCGGCTTCGCAGATTCGGCTCGCGCAGCTGGAACATCTGCGCGGAAATATCGACGAGGCGTTGCGTCTGACTCGCAGTGCGGCCGCCGCCGAGTACGCCTCGGGCGCCACGCCGGAAGGCATGGCATGGTATCTGGCTCGTATCGGCGACCTGTATTTCGGCGTGGGAGAACTTCAGAACGCCGCACGGCACTACCAGGCGGCGCTGAAGCTTTTCGACAGGCACTACCCGTCGCTGGCGGGCCTGGCGCGCGTGAGGGCGGCGGAAGGTAAGCTCGGTGAGGCGATCGAACTCTACAAGCGGGCCGTCGAAGTCGTGCCGTTGCCGGCTATGCTGGCCGAACTGGGCGACGCCTACGCAGCCGCAGGCGACGACGATGAAGCGGTGACCCAGTATCAGACGGTCGAGCTCATCGCTACCATCGCGAGGCTCAACCAGGCGGTCTTCAACCGGGAGCTGGTCATCTTCTACGCAGACCACAACATACGCGTCGACATGGCACTGCGCCTCGCGGAATCCGAAATCGGGGTGCGAAGCGACGTATACGGCTACGACGCGCTGGCGTGGGCGCTTTATCGCAACGGCCGGTACGATGAGGCCAATTCGGCCATGCAGAAGGCCCTCGAGCACGGCACCCGCGATGCGTCGTTGCACTTCCACGCGGCGCTGATTCGCAAGGCGCTTGGCGATCTCGACGGCGAGCGCACCCACCTTGCGGCCGTCGTCCGGACAAATCCTCGCTTCTCGCTCCTTCATGCACCGCGGGTGCAGGCCGAACTGGCGTCCCTCTCGGCGGCGAGGTAATGAAGCGAGTTGTATTCGCATCGGTGCTGGCGGTCGGGGCGCTGGCTTTCCTGGCGCTGGCTGCCCTGGCCCACCCCCTGGGCAACTTCACCATCAATCGATACACCAGGATCGAGCTGGCGACTGACTCCGTCCGGCTGTTCTACGTGCTCGACATGGCGGAGGTCCCGGCCTTCCAGGAGATCCGTGCGATCGACACCAACCGCAACCAGGTGGTCGACCCCGGCGAAGAGACGATGTACCTGGATGGGAAGGTCAACGAGATACTAGCCAACCTCGCGATATCGGTCGACGGCGCGGCGCTCGCCCCTGAAATCCGAGCGCGGGCCCTGACGTTTCCACCGGGGCTGGGCGGGCTGGCCACGCTCCGGGTCGAGGCGAGATTCGAAGCCCGAATGGACGCCCAAGCTGGCCGCTCGCACACGCTGGCGTATGAAGACCGTAATTACCCGGACCGTCTTGGGTGGAAGGAAGTAGTAGCGCGCCCACTCGACGGAGTCTCCCTCGAGGCGTCGTCAGTACCTGCGTCAGACAGGTCCGATGAGCTCCGCAGCTATCCGGAAGGCGGGCTCGACTCGCCGCTCGACGTGCGGACGGCAACGGTCACGTTCACGCGTGCACCGGGCCTACTCGGGGTCACGCCGGAGGCGAGGGCGGCGTCCAGCACCGCGAAACAGTCGTCCGACCCGCTCGGCCGCCTGCTCAGGCGCGAACACCTTACGTTGCCGGTGATCGGGCTCGCACTGATCGCCGCGGCCGGAATAGGCGGCTTCCACGCCCTGACACCGGGGCA
>JACPRT010000100.1 GCA_016189845.1 Chloroflexota bacterium
ATGGGGACCAGATCGTATTCGTCGAGGTAAAGACCCGGCGCAGTCGAGCGTACGGCTTCCCGGAGGAGTCGATCACCGCTGCGAAGGCCAGCCGGCTGTCTGCCGCCGCGCAGATCTACCTGGCTAAGATCGGGCGCCGTGACGCCGACTGGCGGATCGACGTGGTGCTGATCGAGGCAGGCCGGGGCGACACTATCGAGAGGCTCGAGGTCATTCAGAACGCGGTGGCGGATCCTCGGCGATAGGGTCGCAAGAGTGTGTCGCTTGCCGCGTGCCCCAGGGCGTAGGACAATCCCGCGGTTGGCCATTTTCCACAGGAGTTCCTGATGCCCGACCGAACCATGCAGGGCGTTTATCCGATCCTGTCGATCCCGTTCGACTCAAAGGGGCGGATCGCCACCGAGGACTTCGAACGGCTGATCCAATGGACGGTCGGCCACGGCGTCCACGGCGTCGGCGTCGCAATGGCCAGCGAGATCTACAAGCTCACTGAAGCCGAGAGAGACGAGGTCACGCGCTTCGTGGTCAAGAATGTGCGGGGCCGCGCGAAGGTAGTGATCAATACCGGCGCGGAGGGCACCGATGTCGCGATCCACTACTCGAAGCGGGCCGAGGGGCTCGGCGCGGACGCGCTCATGATCCGCCCGCCCACGTACGTGCCCTCCGGGGGCGACGAGACCGTCGACTACTTCCGGCGAATCGCCGAGTCGGTCAACATCCCCATCTTCCTCCAGGACCAATCGACCGCCCCCGTGCCGCCCGCGCTGGCAGTCCGGTGCGCGAAGGCGCACCCGAACCTGTGCTACATCAAGGTCGAGGCGCCACCCACGTCGCCGAGGGTCGCAGAGACGGCCAGGCTCCGCGGCGACAGCGGGCTGGTCATTTTCGGAGGAGCGGGAGGCGGGTTCTTCCTCGAAGAGCTCCGGCGCGGCTCGGTCGGTACGATGCCCGGCAACACCCTGCCCGACGTCTTCGTCAAGGTCTGGAACCTCTGGCAGGCCGGCAAGGAAGCCGAAGCCGAGCGCGAGTTCAACAAGTACCACGCCCTGATTCGCACGCTGGGCCAGGGGCAGGGACTCGCGAACTGGATCTACAAGGACGTCCTGGTGGACCGCGGCGTTATCAGGGCCGAGGCGGCATTCGCTCGCCATCCCTCACTGAAACCGGACGACATCCAGCGGCGAGAGGTGACCAGGCTCCTCGAGGAGTTGGGACTACGCGCCAGGGCGGGGGCGCGCGCCTAGGTCTCGACCCGCTTGTGTCCATCGCTCCTGGTCTTCAACGCGGTCCGGGCGTCGCTCGCCTGGATGCGATACCCCGTAGGATCTGGGCAACAGCGCTCATGCGCGCATACGGCGTTGGAGGTGTTTCAGCTTTAGAATCTTCTGATTAGACCGGACGGCGATTTTTCCTGTATTGATCCCTACGGAGTCAACATGGCAACGTTTGTGCTGGTGCATGGCGCCTGGCACGGTGGTTGGTGCTGGGCGAAAGTAGCGCCGATGCTCGAGCAAGCCGGGCACCAGGTCTACACCCCGACCCTGACAGGCCTCGGCGAACGAGCCCATCTGCTCACCAAAGATGTCAACCTGGCGACGCACGTTTCCGACGTCATCGCGCAGCTCGAATACGAAGACCTGATGAACGTCGTCCTCGTAGGCCACAGCTACGCCGGAATCGTGATCCGGGGCGCAGCGGAGCACGCTCACCGGCGGATCAAGAAGCTGGTCTATCTGGATGCTGTGCTGCCGCTCTCCGGCGAATCCGTGCTCGGGTCGGAAGGGCCCGAGCAACCCCACCGCATCGCGGCCCGCCTGTATGGCGACGGCTGGCGGATCCCGAAACCCAGGGCGGAAGGCAGCGGAGGCGTCCTCGGCGTGACCGACAAGGAAGACCTCGACTGGATGGTCGAGCGTCTGACCGACCATCCGCTGGCGACCTTCGAGCAGCCGATCAAGCTGGCGAGCCCGGAGGCGGCGGCGCTGCCGGGCGCATACGTCCTGTGCACCGGCCGCAAGAACGAATGGTTCGAGAGCATGGCGAAGCGGGCGAAGGCGATGGGTTACCAGTATTTTGAGATCCCGACGGGCCACGACGCCATGATCAGCGCGCCGCGTGATCTCGTCGCCATCCTCCTGGAGATCGTGATCGGCAGAAGGTCCGACTGATGGCGGGCGGCCGTGCTGCCGATGTCGTCGTAGCGGGCGGCGGGATCATCGGCTGCTTCGTCGCCTACTACCTGGCCCAGCGTGGCGTGCGCGTGGTGGTCGTAGAAGCCACCGGAATCGGCAGCCAGGCTTCTGGCCGCGCCGCGGGGATCATCACGCCGTCGTGGGGTCCCGTACCCAAAGAGATCCTGAATCTCCATCCGGCGACTTTTCGGATGCACGTGGAGCTGGCGACGCGGCTCCCAGATGAGAGCGGGATCGACTACGGTTACGAGCTGATTCCACACGTCAGGTTGGCCTTCACCGGGGCGGGTGCGGCCGGCCTTAGGCAATGGCAGCGTGAGCGAGAGGCCGAGGGCGGTCGGGTCCGGTGGTTGGCGCCCGAGGACGCGCGCAAGCTGGCGCCGTGGCTCACATGCGAGCCGCTGGGCGGCGTGGTCACGGAGATCGAGCCGCAGTGCGATGCGTTCGAACTCGTGCGGGCGGTCGCACGTGCGGCACGCCGCCGCGGCGCGGAGTTCGTGGCCGGCAGGGTTGCCGGGATCAAGACCGAGGGCGACCGTGTCGCCGGGGTCAGTCTCGAGGGGGGTGCCACGCTGTCCGCCGGGGCGGTCGTACTGGCCATGGGACCGTGGACTGGCCTGGCGGGCGAATGGCTCAAGGTGCGTCTTCCGGTGGCGCCGCAACGTGGCCAGCTCTTCACCTTGAGTGAGGGCGCCGATCCAACGGCGGGCGAGCGCGTCGGCGTGTGGAGCTGGGACCTGGGCGGATTCATACTGCCCAAGCGGATCGGTGGCACGATCATCGGGACGACAAGGGAGGACGGGGTCGGATTCGATCGCAGCGTCACGGCGGAAGGACGTCGCGCGGTGGTCGCCAATGCAGCGCTCATCAGCGGGGCGGTTTCCGAAGGGGCGATCGTGTCGGAGAGGGCGTGTCTTCGGCCCGTCTCGGAAGACGCCAATCCGCTGATCGGTGCGGTTCCCGGTTGGCGCGGCGCATACGTTGCGAGTGGTCACGGCGGCAATGGCATCCACTTCGGCCCCGTGACCGGCCTCGCCGTCGCAGAGCTTATTGCCGATGGCAAGAGCAGGTTCGATTTGACGGCTTTTCGGCCCGACCGGTTCGGCGTACACGCCGCGTGCGCCAGGTCCGGCGCAGGTGCCTGATGGCGCTCCCGACGTCGTAGTCGTCGGCGCCGGGAACGCCGCCCTGAATGCCGCGCTGGCGGCCGAAGATGCGGGCGCGCGGGTCCTCGTGCTGGAAAAGGCCCCTCGGGAAGCTCGAGGCGGCAACTCCTATTTCACGGGTGGCCTGTTCCGGTTCCCTTACGAAAGCGTCGAGCACGTCGAAGAGCTGACCGGTGAGCTTTCGAAGGCGGAGCGGGACTCGATCGACCTCGGGAAGTACGCCGAGGCCGACTTCTACGGCGACCTCATGCGGGTCTCGGATGGCATGTCCGATCCCGGGCTTGCCGAGACGCTGGTCAAGAACGCCCGGTCCGCCCTCGCCGCTACACGCCAATGGGGCGTCAGGTGGGTCCTGGCGATCGGCCGCCAGTCCTTCAAGGTCGGCGACCGCTTCCGCTTCTTCGGCGGCCTG
>JACPRT010000006.1 GCA_016189845.1 Chloroflexota bacterium
CGCGCATAACGAGCCGCCTCCAGGTTCGGCAGGTTGTTTGTGCCGAAGGGGGTCGGGCAGAGGACCACGATATCGGCCGCACTCACCATCTCGAGGTGGCGGGACTGCGCATCAGCATCTATGGGGCTGAACGGCGGGACGGGTGTGAACTCTATGCCCAGCGCATCTGCCGCGACTCGGTCGGTATCACCGGCGCCGAGCGGGCAGGCCGTAACCCTGAAGCCGTTCAAGTGAAGTTCTTGCATGAGACGCCCGCCCGTACCGCCGCCGCACACGACATGAACGATGGGCCGAAGCCTTCGGACGATAGGGCGCTCTGTCGGCGCGAGCAGAGTTACTGCCAGGGTCTGGGTGATGGCGTCCCGGTACACCGCTGCCCGGACGCCGAACGCGGACGCGATGTTCTCCGGCGTAAGCACCGCGTCCGGCGTGCCTTCGGCCAGTACACGGCCATTTGCCATTAGCACCAGGCGGTCGCAAAACCGGGCTGCCAGCGTGAGATCGTGGACCGCGCCAATGGCAGCCAGGCCCGCGTCGACGAGGGCGCGCACCGTACCCAGCACTTTCAGCTGATACCGCACGTCCAGGTTGGCGGTGGGCTCGTCGAGCAGAAGGATGCGCGGCTCCTGGGCGAGGGCCCGGGCCATGAATACCCTCTGTCGTTCTCCGCCCGAAAGCGAGGACAGTTCGCGCCCCGCGAAGCCATCAGTGTCGGTCAGGCGCATTGAGTCCAGAGCGATCCGGTGGTCGTCTGGTCCTTCTACTTGAAACCGGCCGAGGTGGGGGTAGCGGCCCATCAGCACGATCTCCAGCGAAGTGAAACCCGCTGGCTCCGCGGAAACCTGGGGCACATAGGCGATCGTTCGGGCGGCGTCTCTCGGCGATACACGAGCGATTTCGCGGCCCTCGATCACGATTGACCCGTGCGTCGCCTTCAGTAGCCGCCCGATGTGGCGGAGCAGCGTCGTTTTGCCCGCGCCGTTGGGGCCGACGATGCCGATGAACTCCCCGCGGCGTGCATCCAGGTCCACGCTGTCGAGCAGGCGCGCGGCTGCGGCCTGGTGCACGAGGTCCCTCACCAGGACTGACGGCTCCGGATCCGCGGGTGATGCCGCCTGGTGGTTCATTCGGGGAAGCTGAACGGCGGGAATTCCTTGCCCGCCAAATCGTCCGGAAAAAGGATTGCCGCGAGCTCTTCCGCCCCTCTGACGTTCCAGAACGAGAGGGTGGTGAAGAACTTTGGAGGGACCGGGTAGATCCTGCCGTGCTTTACGGCAGGAACCTCCGCGAGCGCAGGGTCGCCTAGCAGCCGGTCTCGGAAAGCGACTGCGCCGTCTTCCGGCTGCGGCAGGAAGATCACGTCCGGGCGCATCGAAATAATCCCTTCGAGGCTGGTAGTTGGGTTGCGGGTCAGACCGGCCTCCGCGGCAGCATTGATCCCACCGGCGGTTTCGATGATGCTTCCTTCGGTTGACCCCTTGCCGGCCGTGTAGATCTTGTCCGTATACGAGGTCAGCGAAAGCACTCGAGGCCGTCGAGATTGATCCTTGCCTGCTACGACCGCGCTCAAAGCGTCGAAACGCGACCTCACCTCCGACCCGAGTTCGAGCGCGCGCGACTCTTCACCGTAGACGTACCCGAGCAGCAGGATGTCCTGGATCCGGCCTTCCGGGTCGTTATGCAGCTCCGTCTGAAGGACCGCAATCCCGGCGGTTGCCAGTGCCTTGATGAGGTCGGCCTTGGTGAAAGGGCTCGCGATGACGATGTCGGGCCGTTGGGCGACGATCTGCTCCGGGTCACGGCCGATGGCGGGCGCCTTCTGTGCCATTTCGGCCACGTTCGATTGCCCAGGCTCTTGCGTGAATTTGCCGACCGCGACTACTCGCTCGCTGGGCACCAGTCCGTATGTGATCTCGTCATGACCCAGCGACACGGTGTGGATTCGCCCAGGCTTTGCGGCAATGACCACGCGGCCGTTCAACCCCTCAACCTCGCGCGGCCAGCTTCGGTTATTGGGGTCGACGATGCCCGGTACGCCGATAAACGGATCTGGCGTCGGGGACGGAGTCGGTGAAGGCGTAGGCGAGGGCGCGGCGGTCGGAACGGGGGTCGGCGCCTGCTGCACCGGGGTCGGTGTCGCGGTGGGCGCAGACGCAGATGTTTGCAGCGGCGCAGCCGCGGCAGGCGACGGCGACGGTGCTGCGACCGTCGCGACCGGTTTCGATATTTCGGGCGCGGGAGATTCGACGGGTACGGCGCACGCCGAAACGGCGATGGTCAGTACCAGAAGCATAGTCCTGCATCGGGCTAAGACGTTCGGGCCTTTCACAGTTCCTCCACGTTCGGCTGGTTTCAGAGGGCTGTCGCCCTTCGTTTGTTTCGAATCAGGAGAAAGACAAAGAACGGGGCGCCGACGAATGACGTAAGGATGCCGACGCGCAGTTCAGCGGGCTGCATCACAGTGCGTGCGAGGGTGTCCGCGACAACCAAGAAGAGCGCTCCGGCGACCGCGCTCACGGGGATCAGGACCCGGTGGTCGGGCCCGAAAACCAGTCGAACCGCATGCGGGACGACGAGGCCGACGAACGCAATCGTGCCGCTGATTGCCACTGCCACACCGGTGATCAGCGATGCGGCCGCCAGAAGCATGGGCCTGAGTTTGCCGACGTTGGTGCCGAGGGACCGCGCCTGGTCGTCCCCGACCGTCAGCAAATTCAGTTCCCGGGAAAACAGTGCGATTATCACGATCGCCGGCAATATCAGCGGCGCGGCGAGCCGGACATGCTCCCAGGACCTTGAATCCAGGCCACCAGCGAGCCAGAAGAGGATCTCTCTGAGGGATTCGTTGCGAGGCACGACGACCAGCACGCTGGACACGATCGCCCCCATGAAGGAGCCGACCGCAATGCCGGCGAGCAGGAGGCTTGCCATCGAAAACCGGCCGCCCACGAGCGCGATCCCGTAAACGAGGAGCGCCGCTCCCATGGAACCCAGGAAGGCAAAGAGTGGGAGGGCGAGAAAGAAAAGCCCGTGTAGTCCGAGCGCGATCGAGAGCACGGCACCTGCCGCGCCACCCGCCGACACACCGATGACACCGGGGTCGGCCAGCGGGTTGCGGAACAGGGCTTGCATCGTTGCGCCCGCCAGAGAGAGCGCGGTACCGACCAGGGCCGCCACGGCGATACGGGGCAGTCTGATCTGCTCGACTACGAGCTCTTCCGTACGCGTGTGGGAGCCGAATTCAAGTCCGGTCGGGGCGAGCAAGATACCGGCAACGTGGGCGGGAGGGATGGTGACCGGTCCCACTGAGGCGGCGACGATGCACGCCGCGGCCAGGAGGGCGCCCAGCGAACCCAGGCCAACCGCGATGCGAATGTGGATTTTCGCTTCCCTGGCGCTACGCGACGCCCGGGACGCGACGGCGGACACCAAATAAAAAACCTCCAGCCCTTCGCTGGAGGTTTACCGAAAGCTTTGCTCGAAAGACCCGCAAGCGCTCTTCGGCAGGCTAACCCCCTTTTTGCGCGAAGGGGTAATCGCCATTGCCGTTCAGGCAGGTCTCCTGGCTTACGGGCCTCTCAAACCGCTGCGCCCTTCCCATTCCGATAAGACGGAACAGTGGGCTGCAGCCATACCACCCGCTTACAGTGGCGCGACCGCGGCGGATTTTCACCGCCTTCCCTATTCTCCCCGAGGACCGGGGCACCTGATCGGCACTATTTGATTGTGCTGAGGAGCTTAGGTTAGGGACATCATCATGTCAATTGGCGGCTGTGTGACTGCGGTCACCGGGCAACGACCCCCACGAATGGATGGAGATCAGTACATGGCAAGTGCATGTCGTTCTAGGGAGTGGAAGGTAGCGCGCTCCGAATGAACACTCAGGCTGTCAACGTTTTCACGCGTTGCCACAGCGCCGTCCTCGCACCTCCGAGGTGAGTTCGCCATATTCGTTCCAGCGGGCCGAGCCGTTTTAACAACGGCTCCGTCGAGGCAGGGATGGGAACCGGCGGGTTGGCCGCCTCACCCACGGGCGAATGCGCGGCACGCAGGAAATATGGCTGAAGAACAGCAGTATGTGGCGGTCGCCGATCGGCCAGAAGTACGGACACGCCCCGTCGTCGCCGACCAGCGTGTACATGTCGTTCTTGGTGAACTCGTGGACGTATTCCCAGTGCACCAGGTCTTTGGACCGGAAGAGGAAGTTCGCGCGGATCGGCTTGTCGCCTGGCCTTCCGGTCGGTACGAGCCGGAGAGCGAGTAGTAAGCGTCGCCCTTCTTCCAGATGCAGGGGTCGAAGACTCGAAACGGGAGGGCCGAGCCGTCGGTTGCTCGGATCGGGATGACCGCCCTGCCGGTGAGCTTTTCCCAGTTCAGAAGAAGTGGATCGCCAGATACGGCGATCATGTTGCCCACCTGTGTTCCGTGGTAGATGGCGATCACGCGATCGTCTTCAACAAGCGTGGCGCCGGAGAAGCATTTCTCTTCCGGGTCGGGGTAGATCGCGTACGGAAGGTCGCGTCGGTGGATCAGGTCCGTGGAAACCGCGTGACCCCAATGTTGCCGCGGATCTTCTGGCGGGTAGGCCTGGTAGAACAGGTGCCAGCGCCCCTGCCAGAAGCAGAGGCCGTTGGGATCGTTCAGCATTCCCTCCGGATTCACGTAACTCGATCAGTCGCGGCATCAGCGGGTTCGACGCGAGCGCCGCTTCCTGCGCTTCCAGGGTGGCCGCAAACATGTATCTGGGCACGAGCGAGGCGTAGCTTGAAAAGGGGTCCGTGTTCATGCAAACCGGTCCCAATACATCGATGCCCGCTGCGCACAAAACTCGATGTCCTCTTCGAGGAGATTCCGATCGGCGGCCAGTTTCCTGCCTGCCTCACGGACGAGGTCGAGGTAGGCCTCCTTCGACGGATACCGTTCTCGTATCGACAGCCGCGGATCCCCATTCTCCAAGCGCGCTGACCGAGTAGGTGCGAAGGGCAGCGTGGCGCCTGCGAACATCAGCAACTGCGTCTCTCCGCCGACGTCCGGATGGCGGAGCGTCCAACCGGGCGTCGAAGCCAGCGGAACAGAAACCTCCGGCAGCCTGATGCCGGCGACCTCGTTCCCGTAGGCATCCACCTCCGACAAGAGAGAACCGTAGACGCTTCCGACATTGGGCGGCAGCGTGGTGACC
>JACPRT010000104.1 GCA_016189845.1 Chloroflexota bacterium
ATCTTATAGGATTCCGGCATTAGGAGAGCGCCATAGGACCGCCGTCCGCCCGGGCCGCTTGCGAGCCGCTAGCGAGCCGCGATGCGATAGACTCCGGGCACCTGGCCCGCGGCGCCGAACGACGTGACATAGAGTTCGCCGTCGCCATCCTCCCCAAACGACGGGATGAGACGCCCGGTATCTGCCACCAGCCTCGGGCCAGCAACGACCTTGCCGTCCCGAAAACGCAGCCCCCAGATCAGACCGGAACAATAGTCCGCATACAGGTAGACGCCGGCCAGCGCCGGATGCTCTTGCCCTCGATAGACGTACCCGCCGGTCACTGCGCACCCGAACTGGCCGGTCCGGTATTCGGCCAGCGGCATGACCAGACCAGTCGGATCGCACTGCTCACTTCTGAAGCAATGGCCTCCCTCCATGACGTTCCACCCATAGTTGGCGCCCTTCACGATGAGGTCAATCTCTTCCCAGGCGTTCTGCCCCACGTCCCCGGCCCAGAGGTCTCCCGTATCGCGGTCGAACGAGAATCGCCAGGGGTTCCGCAGTCCATACGCCCAGATCTCGTGCCGTGCCTCCGTCTCGGGCCGGCCGACGAACGGGTTATCCGAAGGGACGGCGTATGAGAGGCCTCCGCGCGCCCCTCGCACATCGATCCGAAGAATCGAGCCGAGCAGGGTGGCCGGGTTCTGCCCGTTTCCGTTCGGGTCGCCAGCACCACCGCCATCGCCCAGTCCAACGTACAGGTAGCCATCGGGGCCGAACGCGAGCATCCCGCCGTTGTGGTTCGCGAACGGCTGTGGAATTTCCATGACCGGTTCCTCGCTTGCCGGATCGGCGACGTCCGGGTCCGCGCCGATGCGAAACCGGCTGAGCACCGACCGCCGTGGGTTAGCGGCCGAGTAGTACACGTACAACTCACGGCTGTCCTTGAAGTCGGGGGCGAACGCGAGGCCCAGAAGGCCCTCTTCGTTTCCGGCCGTCGAAACTTTGGCGGACAGGTCCAGGAACACACTGGTCTGCGTGGTCCTGGCGTCCATCGGAAGCACGAACACCTTGCCGCCCTGGTCGACGACGACCGCCCTGTTGCTGCCATCTGGAATCTCGGCGAAAAAGAGAGGGCGGTTCCCGATCGCCTCGGCCGGTAGGTCCGGGAAGGCGGATACGAGATGGACGTCCGGGATCGTATCGGCCTCCGGGCCCGGCGAAGCCAAGGGTGGCGTGGGCGTGGGCACAGGCGTGGGCGACGGACTCGGCGTTGCCCCAGGCGAGGGCGTCGTCGCAGCCGGCACAGGAGTTGACGGGGCCTGTTTCGGCATGGGCGTGGCGCTGGCCTGGGTCGGCGCAGGGGGTGTCGGCGGCAAAATCGTGGGCGCCGCCGAGAGAGTTGCGTACGGCGTGAGATCGGCGGCGGGGCTCTGCACTTGCCGAGTGGACGACTCAGGGAACGCAGGAGACGTGCAGCCGCAAAGGGCGGCGATCGCCAGTCCAACGGTCAGCAGGCGCTTCAACCGGCATCGTCTCCGTGCCCGATTTCATCCATACCTGGTGATACGATCAACGAGCGGCCCATCGTCTTGCCGCCGGCTCCCCGGATCTTGCCACCAACTCCCGGACGAGGTTCCCGTGACCCAGACACGACCGATCTTCGCAAGTTACGGCGACCTGACGACGTTCCCTCGCATGGCCGTCGGAGTGATGGGATCGGCGGGCGGCGAGATCTCCGACACGGCCCGCGCGACGCTCCGGCGGCTCGGGGAAGAAATCGCAAGGCGAGGATACGTGCTGGTCACCGGCGCCTGTCCTGGCCTGCCGCACGAGGCGGCCATGGGTGCCAAGTCGAGGGGTGGAGTGGTGGTCGGCATTTCGCCCGCATTGAACCTCGGGGAGCATGTCACGCAGTACCACTCTCCTTCGCGCGGGTACGACCTGATCGTCTACACCGGGAGCGGCCTGATGGGCCGTGAGATCGAAAACATCCGGACCTGCGACGTGGTCGTCTTCGCCGGGGGCCGGTCGGGAACCCTCGGTGAGTTCGCGATCGCCTACGACGAGTCAAAGGTGATCGGCGTGCTGTCGGGCACCGGCGGCATCGCCGACCATATCGAAACCATAGTCGGGATGGTCAACAAGAGCACGGGCGCTGTCATCTGCAAGAGCCCGGACCCGGCTGCGCTGATGGACGAGCTCGAGAGCGCCTACCGCCGCAATGTGTTGCCACGCTACCTGAACGCTATGGAGGGACAGTACCCGGACGGCCGCATGGACAAGTGATCGGGGGTGGCTCAATGACCCGTGTCGACGTAAAGCGACTGATAGAAGCCCTGATCGCCTGTCTCCCCGACAGCTCGCCCAGAAGGCCCGCGGTCCGGTGGATGCCTACTGGTCCAGGCGAACCCACGACGCGATCGCCCGCTTCGAGGAGATGGCAACCGGCCCCCGGACGTCGCGACTCAACGAAGAGGTGATTCGAGCGGCCAGCCAGGGGCGGGTCGAAGAGTTGTTCGTCGCCACCGATGCCGAACTGTGGGGCACGTTCGAACCCGCGACCGGAGCGGTGAAGCTGATGCCCGCAATGGGACCGGACGCAGACGACCTGCTGGACCTCGCCGCGGTCATGACGCTGGCGTCCGGCGGCAACGTATACCCGTTGCCCATGTCGGAAATGCCCGGGCCGGGGCCGGCCCACCCGCTCGCGGCTGTGTTCCGCTGGGGACAGGCCGGCCTGCCGGAAAAGATTGCCTAGCGCCGCTCGGGGTACGTCGCCCTCGGCGCTGCGGACTTCTGGAAGCCGTCGCCGCCCATGGTCCGGCGGGGCGGGCGTGGCTGAGCCTCGTTGACCGTCATCCGGCGCCCGTACGACTCGGTCCCGTTAAGCTTTGTTATCGCGTCCGCCGACCCAGCGTCGTCGGCCATCTCCACGAATCCGAAGCCACGGGAGCGCCCGGATTCCCTGTCCATGATCACCTTGGCAGAGACCACAGGACCGATCTTTTCGAAAAGATCCCGCAGCTCTTGATCGGTGACCGAAAACGCCAGGTTGCCTACGAAAAGATTCTTCCCCAAGACTAGCTCCTCTACCGGACAACTCCGAGATGGAATGCGACCGCCACCGCGTCGCTAATCCTGGCAGTCGGGTGACACCAACGTGCCCCGGAATCCGATCGAATAATGCCCGCGAAATATCCGTCACGAGCCTGTTGCCGCAAGCGCGACAGCGCCACTTGAAACGATAACGAGCCGGTGCAGCCAAACCCCGGTGGCCGGTCCTGATTGCCCCCGAACCGTCATGCGACTCCATGTGGAGTTCACTTGGCGCATCCTACCCCAGCGCGCGCGGTGGTGTCACCACCCCTTTGTCGGATTTTTGAGTTTCTCCCTCCAGAACATGACATAAACATTAGTTCCTGTAACTTGTTGTGGCTTTTGTGATCGTTTTCGCAATCATTGTGACCGTCCCGTGCCAATCGAAGTGGCGCGCCCAAGGCGGCGGATCGCCAGGCATCGCCGGGACTCAGGCATATGTTCTCCGTCTAAAACTTACAGAAATCGGAGTTGCGGTCGACGTGCCGGCGTCAGGGTAATGATGCGATCATCGAAGCTGACCACTTCCCCCGCATGACCTATTATGAAACGGGGCCGATTGCCAGCGCGCTCGGCGGCACCATGTCAGAAGCCGAATTGAGGTACGAAATCCTCAGATTGCTCCGCCTCCACGGGGAGATGGGCAATCACGGGCTGCCTGCGCTCAAGGATCTGGCCCGCGCCACCCGCCAACGAGAGCGCGAGGTGAGACGGGTCTGCGCCATCATGGAGGCCCTGGATTACGTCCGCGGCCACCATTCCGCCGGTGGGGACGAGAACCCCACATACGAGATCACGATCGAAGGCCTGGTCATGCTTCACAAACGGGAGCATTCGTATGGCAATTCGTTCTTCGACGAGGCCTTGAATGCGATGCACGCGGCGCCGGAACCCACCTCTAGGGACGTGGAAACACCGGGCCAGCCGGAGCCCCCGGCCGAGAATCCGGCCGACAAGGCCCAACCCAAACCTGACTGACCGCCCGGGCCCTCGCCTACCGCACTAGCGTCTCGTCCCACCGCGTCCCAGCTTCGACTTGAGCCACAGAGCAAACCACGTAGCCGAAGTCACCATCACGGAATATCCGATCAGCAGCGGAAAGGCGACGGTCCGGCAATAAAGGACAGTCGTCGCTTCGCGGGGTGGCGCGACGCCCCGCGCCCTGGAAGCTGCGGCGCGTGCGTTAGATTTTGCCGATGCGGAACACCTTGGTCTTGCAGACGGGGCAAGTCCCCTGAGCGGCCGCGCGGCCGTTCTTCATTTTCGTTGCCTTCATGTTGGTGATGTTTCGCTTGGTTCGGCACTTGAAGCAGTAGGCCTGGACCGCTGGCATCGCTTTCCTCCTATAGCTGACTGCGGCTGACCATAGCTATAGCAAAGCTAAATGTCAAGTAATCTGAGAAGAAATATGCGACTCAGGACCAAAGTTGAGCCTCGCATTCGGAATCAAATCGGCTTCCAGGAAGGCCTCGCAGCCTTGCGGACGACGGCGCCGATGCTGGTTCCAATCGGCAAATGTCCCGAGAAAATCGCCCAGTTTTCCCGCTCGGCCCGGTCCAGCACGGCGCCTCGCGAAGCGCGCGACATCGTCGTGTTCCAGTCGTAAACGGGACACCACGATTGTTCGGTGATCTGGGCGACGTTGTGAAACAGGTCACCCGTGAGCACGCCCGTCTGGCCCTGGGACTCCACGACTACGCACTGATGCCCGGGTGTGTGGCCGTTGGCGGGCAGCGTCCTTACCCCATTTACGATCGGCGCCTCCCCCCGGACGAGACGCAGCCGCCCAAGCTGCTCCAGCGGCCGCACGGACCGCTCGAAGGCGTCGTTCCTGTTCTCCGGCGTCGTGTAATGGTCCCAGTCGGCCTGGGCTACGTAGTAGATCGCGTTTGGAAATGTCGCAGCAGGGCTGCGGCCGGTCCAGGTGACGTTCCACCCGATGTGATCGCCGTGGCAGTGCGTGATGACGACCGCATCGATCTGCTCCGGGCTCACCTTCTCCGCCGCGAGGCTCTGGAGCAACTCCCCGTTTCGGCCGGTGTGCTGGTGCGGCCCGGGTCCCATGCCGGTGTCGACCAGGATCCGAGGGCCGCCGCCGGAAGCCGGCTTGATGAGGTGCCCACGCCACTGCGAACGGTATTTGCCGCTGGCGTTGAGAGCAAAGCTGCGATACGGGTCCCACGCGGAAGCCGGCACGTCCTTGTACACCTGTGCCGGGTCACGTTCGGGGCTCTCGTGGTCCTGCACCGTGCTGATCAGAAAGCGCCCGATGCGCGCGCTGGTTGCCAAGGCCGCCTCCTTACACCGGCAACGAGCGCTTCGTGTGCTTCCTGCCTGCGACCGCGGTGTCCTCTCTGCCGCCTGAGATCACGCGTGCGCCGGAATCGATGACGCGTGCCACGGTGTCCGGCGTGGCGCCGGAGAGGAAGGCGATTCCGTTTTCGCGGCATGCCTTCGCCACGCGATCGTGCGCTTCCTGCATTTCGGGCGGGTAAGGATCGCGGCGGATCGTCTTGTATCCGAGCGACATCGAGAGGTCGCCTGGCCCCATCTCTGCAAAGCCGATGCCTGGCACCTTCATGATCTGTTCGACGTTCGAAACGGCCTTCGGACTTTCGATCTTGACTCCCAGCAGAAGCTCGCCGGCCGGGTTGAGCGGCCATGGATCCGCGTTGTCGATGTACTCGTCGCGGGACACTCCCCATACCGCGGTGGCCGATGGCTCGGAGCCAACCCCCCGCGTGCCCGGGCCCAGCCCCTTGCCGACGCCGAGCCGGTTCACGGGATAGCGACACGACTCGACGAACGCCCGTACGGCGTCGGGGCTTTCCGCCTGGCATAGGAGGAGGCCGTGCACGCCGCGAGCCAGTACCTGGCGGATCTGCCATCCGTTGTAGCGAATGATGGCATCGGACGTGCCGTCCACCGGCAATTCGACGATGACAGTGGGTACCCGGTGGCCGCTGCGGGTTGGACCGCCGTCGATCAGCCCTCGGATGTATTCGTCGAGGCCTGCCATGTTGAAGGCGCCGTGTTCCATGCCGACGTTGATGTAGTCGGCCCAGGTCTTCGCGTCCTTCTTCCCTTGCTCATATGTCAGGACCGCGCCGGTGTGCCCGCCCCAGTAGTAGATCGGCTGGTCCTGCGCGAGCAGTTCGATTGCCCGGTTGATTCGGTTTGCCATTTCGGTCATGTCTCCGGCCGGACGACGGCCTCTTGTATGGGGGCACTCTAACTCACCGGCGCACGAGCGCCAGTTAACCCCGGCTGAAC
>JACPRT010000105.1 GCA_016189845.1 Chloroflexota bacterium
GCTGCTGCTCGATCAGGCGTACATCCGGGACCCCGGCAAGACCGTCCGAGAGGTCGTCACCGAGGTGATCGCGAAGACCGGCGAGAACATCCGTGTGAGGCGTTTCAGCCGGTTCGCGCTGGGCGAGTAGGGCCCGCATGGGCGACACCAAGTTCGGGCGGATCGTTCTCAAACTGAGCGGCGAATCGCTCAAGGGGAAGCGAGCGTCGGGGCTCGACCCCGAGACCGTGCGCTTCGTGGCCGAGGAAGTCGCCGCGGCGTTTCGCATCGGTGTGCAGGTCGGCCTGGTGGTCGGCGGGGGTAACATCTGGCGCGGCTCGGAGTACGAGGCGGCAGGAATGGACCGCTCGACTGCCGACAGCGCCGGAATGCTCGCCACGATCATCAACGCCCTCGCCCTTCAGGACGCGCTCGAACGGCTCGGCGTCACGGTCCGGACGCAGACGGCGCTTGCGATGCCGTCGGTGGCAGAGCCGTACATACGCAGGCGCGCCATCCGGCACATGGAGAAGGGGCGGATCGTCATCTTCGCCGGCGGAACGGGCAACCCTTACATGTCGACGGACACGGCGGCCGCGCTTCGCGCCCTGGAGATAGGCGCCGACGCGCTGCTGATGGCCAAGAACAACGTCGATGGCGTATACACCGCGGATCCACGCAAGGACACAACCGCGACCAAGCTCACGCACATCACGCATATCGATGCCCTGCGGCGCCGGCTGGGCGCGCTTGAAAGTACCGCGTTGTCGCTCTGCATGGACAACGCCCTGCCGATCGTTGTCTTTAATATGTTCACTCCGGGCAACCTGACCAGGGTGCTCGAGGGCGAGTCCGTGGGGACGCTGATTACGGAGAAGGTGCCCGCCCCGGCCACGTAGTTCCGTCGTCAGCGCGCCAGGGCGTTAGCGCACCAGGAAGGACTAGCGAGGCGATGACCACGCAGCAGCTGGATGTGGCGAAGAACAAGATGCACGCTGCGGTCGACATCCTCCAGAAGGACCTGCACGCCGTGCGCACCGGGCGGGCGAGTCCAGGCATGGTCGAGAACCTGGCGATCGAATACGCCGGCTCGACGCTCGCGCTGAAGCAGCTCGGCCAGATCACCGCTCCGGACGCCCGCATGCTCATGGTCCAGCCCTGGGACCCGGGCTCGGTCACCGCGATCGAGAAAGCGATCCGCAACTCCGACCTCAGCATCGCTCCCCAGGTCGACGGCCGGGTCATCCGGTTGCCCATCCCGGCGCTCACCGAGGAAAGGCGGCGGGATATCGTGAAGCTTGTGCACCGCCGCGTTGAAGAAGCCAAGATAGCCGTCCGCAACGTACGGCGCGACGCGCTGGAGGGAATCCGAAAGCTCGAGAAGGACAGCCAGGTCTCGCAGGACGAGTCGAGGCGGGCCCAGACCGATCTTCAGAAGCAGACCGACGCCGCGATCGCACAGATCGACCAGATCAGCAAGAAAAAAGAAGACGAGGTAATGGCGGTCTAGCGCCTTGATTACACAAGAGCATCACAACGTACCGCAGGGTCTAGCGGCCGACGCCCACGGCAGGGCCATTCCGGCTCACGTGGCCATCATCATGGACGGCAACGGCCGCTGGGCCCAGGCGCGGCGCCAGCCACGCAAGGAAGGCCACCGTGCAGGCACCGGCAACGTGCGCCGCGTGATCCAGCACCTGGCAAAGAGCGGTGTTAAGCACGTAACTCTCTTCGCGTTCTCGACCGAGAACTGGGAGCGTCCGCAGGAGGAGGTCTCCTTCCTGATGGAGCTCGTGCGGGAGGTCATCAGGAGCGAGGTCGCGGAGCTGCACCGGCAGAACGTACGGGTGCGGCATCTGGGCACCCTGGACCGGCTGGCGCGCGAATTCCGGCACGAGATCGAGGAGGCGGTCGGGCTGACTGTCCGAAACACCGGGATGACGTTGAACGTCGCGTTCAACTACGGCGGCAGGGACGAAATCGTGCGGGCGGTGCGGCGGATCCTCGCCGATGGCGTCCCGGAAGAAGACGTCGACGAGGCCCTGTTCCGGCGCTACCTGTACTGCCCCGAACTCCCGGATCCCGACCTCGTGATCCGCACGGGCGGCGAGTTCCGGATCAGCAATTTCCTGCTGTGGCAATCGGCGTACAGCGAGTTCTACTCCACCCCGACCCACTGGCCCGATTTTGGCCCCGAGGACGTCGACCGCGCCCTGGAGGCCTACGCACGGCGTCAGCGGCGCTTCGGCAAGATCGAATAGCCGGCTCGGACTTGGGACCGGTCGCATCCGCGGCGGCCAGCGCCGGCAGCGCCGCCGCAGACCGATCCGGCGCATTGAAGCGCCGCCTTGCCAGCGCAGCCGTAGGACTCCCGGTCCTCGCGGCCGCCGTCCTGCTCGGATGGCAGGCCGCGGCCGCAGCCGCGGCCTGCGCGGCCCTGGCAGCCGGCTGGGAGGCTGCGGGGCTCGCCAGGATCGCCGGCGTCCCCAGGGTGACCCTGGCGGCCGCGCCTGCCACGGTGGTCCTCGCAGGGCTCGCCTTCGCCGGACTGCTGCCCTCCTCGTTCGGGCTCGCCGCCCTGGCGGCCGCCATGCTGGCCGTGGTCGCCCTTCCGAGGCGCCGGGCAGGCGCCCGCATCAGGTACCTGGCCGTCGGCGCCGCGCTGTATTTCGGCGCGATGCTCGCATTCGCAGCGCCGTTGAGCGCCCTGCTTCCCGACGGCCGCCTCTGGCTAGCCTTCGCGCTGCTCGTGACCTTCGCGGTCGACAGCGCGGCGTACTTCACGGGACGGTCGATCGGCAGGCGGAGACTCGCACCGTCGATCAGCCCCGGAAAGACATGGGAGGGCACGGCCGGCGGGATCGTGGCCGGGGCGGCCGCCGGCGCCGTACTGCCGGTCATCCTGGTCGCGCTTGCGGCCGGCGGCGAGTTCGCACTCCGGCCAGCGGCCGGCGCGGCGCTGGGGGTAGTGATGGCAGCGGCGGCGGTGCTCGGAGACCTCTCGGAAT
This sequence comes from Chloroflexota bacterium, assembly GCA_016189845.1. GTDB lineage: Bacteria > Chloroflexota > Dehalococcoidia > Lucifugimonadales > Lucifugimonadaceae > VGZT01. Next base: position 2,988 of record JACPRT010000105.1, read on the forward strand.
CGTGGCTGAAGCGCCGCGCAGGCGTCAAAGACGCAGGCGGCTTGATCCCTGGTCACGGCGGATTCCTGGACCGCCTCGACTCCCTGGCGCCGAATCTGGCCATCGTATACTACGCGGCGTCATGGGTGAGCGGTTGAAGCGGGTCGCGATCCTCGGGTCAACCGGGTCCGTCGGGACCCAGACGCTGGACGTGATCCGCTCGTTCCCCGGCGAACTCCGCGTCGTCGCCCTGGCCTCCGGGCGCAACGACAAGCTCCTGCAGGAACAGATCCTGGAGTTTCGCCCCCGCTACGTGCACTCCGGCAACGGACCGCTCCCCCAGAGCGACGGCATCACGCAGGTCTCCGACCTTGTACAGCTGGCGACGTGTCCGGACGCCGACATCGTGGTCGTGGCGACGGTCGGCGTGGCCGGGCTGAGGCCCACCATCGCCGCCCTCCGGGCCGGACGGCCGGTTGCCCTCGCCAACAAAGAGGTCATCGTGATTGCCGGCGAGCAGGTGATGGCGGCTTCCCGAGAGAGCGGCACGCCGATCCTGCCGGTCGACAGCGAGCCATCGGCGGTGTGGCAGTGCATGGCTGGAGAGACGGCCGCCGTGCGCCGCCTGATCATCACCGCTTCGGGGGGGGCCTTCCGCGGGCGAACCTGGGACTCGCTTGCGGACGTATCTCCTGAAGAGGCCCTCAAGCATCCGACGTGGCGGATGGGGCGCAAGATAACGATCGATTCGGCGACGCTGGCCAACAAGGCGTTCGAGGTGGTCGAGGCCCATTACCTGTTCGGCATCCCGTACGAGCAGATCGAAGTTGTCATCCACAGGCAGAGCATCGTGCACTCCATGGTCGAATTCGCCGACGGCTGCGTGAAGGCGCAGATCGGCCCTCCCGATATGCGCTTCCCGATCCAGGTGGCGCTCTTCCACCCGGACCGCCGGGCAAACCCTCGCCTGCCTCGCTGGAACGCGGTAGAAACCGGATCGCTGACGTTCGAGAACATGGAACCCGCGCGCTATCCATGCTTTAACCTGATACTTGAGTACGCCATGCGCGGCGGGACGTGGCCGGCCGCGGTGGCGGGCGCCGACGAGGCGGCGGTCGACCTGTTCCTTGGCCGCGCAATCCGATTCACATCCATACCTGAGGTGATCAAGACGACCCTGGCCGCGCATTCGCCAATCGAGTCACCGTCCGTCGACGACGCCATCGGCGCCGCTCGCTGGGCGCGCGACTTCGCCATGGCATTCGCGGCGGGCCGCGCCCCGCGATGACAGCCGTCTACGGCGTCCTGACGTTCCTTGCGGTCCTCGGGCCGCTCGTCATCCTCCACGAGCTTGGCCACCTCATCGTGGCCAGGCTGATGAAGGTGAAGGTGATCGAGTTCGGCTTCGGGTTCCCTCCGCGCGCCTTCGGGCTGTGGACGGGGCGCACGAGGGTCCGGATCGACGCCGGGACGCTGTTCGACGAGCCCCTTTCACGCGACGACCTGCCGGTCGGTCGGCAGGTCGCAGTCGTCACGATGAAGGACGCGAACGGGGAGCTGGTCGCACGGCACGTTTCGATCGACAAGGACCGCCCTAAGGGCGCGCCCGGGCTGATTTTTGGCAAGCTGCGGACGGCAGGGCCGGAACGGCTCGAGATCTCGGAAATGGTCTGGTCGTTCAACTGGCTGCCGCTGGGCGGCTTCGTGAAGATGATCGGCGAAGAAGACCCCTCGGCCGAAGGCTCCCTGGCCAGCAAGAGCCGGCTTGCCCGCGCGTTCGTCCTGGCCTCCGGCGCAGGCGTGAACGCCATCATCCCGTTCGTGCTGTTTGCGGCGATCTTCATGGTCCCGCAGGACCGGACGGTCGGCCGCGTGATGATCACCGGCACGATGCCCGGGGCGCCGGCCGAAGGGGCAGGCCTCAGGGAGGGCGACGTCGTCCGCCGCGTCGACGGCCGTGAGATCGAGACGATCGTGGACCTGCAACAGGCGGTGACGCTGAGACTTGGCGCCGAGAGCCGGTGGGAGGTCCAGCGCGGGATACCCGACCCGGCGCCCGAGCCGGGCGGGCCGCGCTTCCAGTACCGCAACGAGACGGAGACGGTCACGATCGTGCCCAGGTGGAAGCCGCCGGTGCGTGACGTCGTCGTCGAGGCCAGCGACCCGCAGACGCAGGTCCCGCTATGGCGTGCCCGTCAGGTCGACCCGGCGGCCGGCATCAGCAATTCCGTGGTCGTCGTGGAGAGTCCGGCGGATACGACGCGTGAGATCTCTCTGGAGGACGCGCGGAAGCTGAACCCCGGGATTCAGCGAGGGGCGGTTCTGCGCGTGGTGCGGACCGTCACGTACCCCCTTACCCAGATTTCACTGGACGATGCGCGCCGTCACGACTCCTCGCTCGGCATCAACACCCGGCTTCAGGAGGGCGCCGTCGGGATCACGATCGGGATGACCCTCCCCGTCCGTGAGCGGGCCGGAAAGGACCCGTGGTCGGCCCTCGTGGCGTCGGTCAGGCAGGTCGGCGACATCCTGGTGCTCACCAAGAACGGCATCACCGGCGTCGTCGTCGGCAGCACCAACCCGCAGCTCGAAGGGCCAACGACGATCGGGCCGGTCGGGATCGGTCAGCTGACGGGGGAGATCGCGACCTCGGAAGCGGGCGGCCCGGCCAAGGTGATCACGCTGGTCAGCCTCGCAGCCACCCTCTCGCTGAGCCTTGCGATCATCAACATCCTGCCCATTCCTGCATTGGACGGCGGCCGCCTCCTGTTCGTCATCATCGAATGGGCGCGCGGCGGGAAGCGAATCTCGCCGGAGCGGGAGGGTCTGGTACATTTGGCCGGCATGATCATGATCCTGGCGCTGGTCGCGTTGATAAGCGTGCAGGACGTGCTGCGAATCTTCCGCGGGGAGAGATTCTTCTGATGATGCGTCGGCGCGCCGCGAAAGAGATATCGGTCGGCGGCGTAAGGGTCGGAGGCCGCAACAACGCGGTCGCCGTGCAGTCGATGACCAAGGGCGACACGCGGGACGTCGACAAGACGGTAGCGGAGATAAAGGGCGCCGAGGCGGAAGGCTGCGAGATCATCCGCGTGGCCGTGCCCGACATGGCGGCCGCGGATGCGCTTGTCGAAATCAGGCGGGGCATATCGATCCCGCTGATCGCCGATATCCATTTCCACTACGAGCTCGCCCTGGCATCGATCCGCAATGGCGTCGATGGTCTCCGGTTGAATCCCGGCAATATCCGCGACGCCGGCAAGGTCCGAGAAGTCGTCAAAGCGGCCAAACAGGCGCGGGTTCCCATCCGCATCGGCGTGAATTTCGGGAGCCTGCCGCCCGTGGGCAAGATCGGCGCGGTGGGCAGCGCCCGCAGGGTCACGGACGGCGTGAACGAGCTGCCGACGATCGCAGAGGCGCTCGCCCGGGGACAGGCCGATGCATACACCGTCGTAGATCACATGGTCGCGACCGCGCTCTGGGAGATCTCCATCCTGGAGGCGCTCGACTTCGACGACATCAAGATCTCTCTCAAGGCATTCGACGTCCCCACCACGGTCGAGTCGTACCGGCGGCTGGCGGCGATGGTCCCCTATCCGTTCCACCTGGGAATCACCGAGTCCGGCACGGTCCGTACCGGTAGCATCCGCAGCGCGGTGGGCCTGGGTGTGCTGCTCTACGAGGGGATTGGCGACACGATCAGGGTCTCGCTCGCAGGAGACTGCCGGGAAGAGGTCAAGACCGGCTTCGAGATACTGAAGTCGCTGAACCTTCGCACCAAAGGCGTCACGCTGGTCGCTTGTCCCAGCTGCGGCCGCGCCGACATCGAGGTCCTGCGCCTGACCGCGCAGGTCGACGAGCTCCTCAAGGGCCGGGACACGCCGATCAAGGTCGCGGTCATGGGGTGCGAGGTCAACGGGCCCGGTGAGGCCAAGGACGCCGACGTTGGCATCGCAGGCGGGAACGGACGCGCCGTTATTTTCAGGAAGGGCGTGAAGGCGCGCGTGGTCCCGGAGTCCGAGATGCTGCAGGCGCTGATGGCCGAGGTCGAAAAGGCCGAAGAGGCGCTCAAAGCCCGGGCGTAGCCATCACGGTCTACCGCTGGACTGGCGGCGGGCAGAGGCATCTATTGCGAGCTACGAAGTATTTTGGCAAGACGCTGCGCGACGCTCCCGCCGAGGCGGAAACGGTCAGCCACCGGCTGCTCCTGAGGGCCGGGATGGTGCAGCAACTCGCGGCGGGCATCTACAGCTACTTGCCCCTGGGTTGGCGCAGCCTGAACAAGATCTCCACGATCATCCGAGAGGAGATGAACCGGGCGGGCGGGCTCGAGGTCCGCATGCCTGTCACCCAGCCGCGTGAGCTGTGGGAGGAGAGCGGCCGTGCCGACACGTTCGTCCCGCCGCTGGCACAGTTCGAGGACCGCAGGGGCCGCATGCTCGTGCTGGCGCCGACCCATGAAGAGGCGGTCACCGCCATGGCCCGGGCCAACATACGGAGCTACCGCGACCTCCCGGTGACGCTGTACCAGATACAGACAAAGTTCCGCGACGAACCGCGGCCGCGCGCGGGCCTCTTGCGGGTCCGCGAGTTCGAGATGAAGGACGCCTACAGCTTCGACGCCGACGTCGAGGGGCTCGACACCAGCTTCAATGCGATGGCGGACGCCTACCACCGGATCTTTGGGCGGTGCGGGCTGCAGGTAGTGATGGTCGAGGCCGACAGCGGCCCGATCGGGGGAAAGGACTCGAACGAGTTCGTGCTGCTGGCGGAGAGCGGTGAGGACACCATCCTCATCTGCGACAAGTGCGGCTACGCCGCCAACTCCGAGAAGGCGTCATCACGCAAGGGCCAGTCCCCGGTCGAGGCCCCGCTTCCGGTCGAGACGATCCACACGCCGGGCATCCGGACTATCGACGCCCTCGCGAAGTCGCTCGGGATTCCCGCTTCCAGGACCATCAAGGCCGTCTTCTACTCGGCCGCCGGCGAGGTCGTGCTGGTCTCCATCCGGGGCGACCTGGAGGTCAACGAGACGAAGCTGCGCAACGCCCTTGGCGGCGCCGATGTGCGCCTCGCGACTGCCGACCAGGTCAGGGCCGCGGGCCTTGTGGCCGGGTCGGCCTCAGCAGTCGGCCTGGACAGGGTGCGGTCGGTCGTCGACGATTCTGTTACGGCCGGCGGCAACTACGTCGCCGGGGCAAACCGGGAGGACCGTCACCTCAGGAACGTCAACTACGGGCGGGACTTCAAGGCAGATCTCATGGTCGATCTCGCGCTTGCGAGGGACGGGGACGCGTGCCCGAAGTGCGACGGCACCCTGCGCGCGAAACGTGGCATCGAGGTGGGCCATATCTTCAAGCTCGGCACTCGCTACGCCGAGAAGATGGGGGCCATGTACCTCGACGCCCAGGGGGTCCCCCACCCCATCGTCATGGGCTGCTACGGCATCGGGGTGGGCCGGCTTCTGGCGGCCGCCATCGAGGCCAATCACGACGGCAGGGGGATGACCCTGCCGAGGGCGATCGCCCCGTTCGAGGTGTACCTGGCGTCGCTGGGCGACGATGCCGACGTGGTCAGTGCGGCCGACTCGCTGTACCGGGACCTCGAGGCCGCGAGCGTCGATGTGCTCTACGACGACCGCGACGAGCCGCCGGGGGTCAAGTTCAACGATGCGGACCTCATCGGCCCGCCGCTGCGGGTCGTGGTCAGTAAACGCAGCCTGAAGAACGCTCAGGTCGAGGTGAAATCGCGAAAGGCGGAAAAGCCCGCCTCCCATCCGTTCGGGGACGCGGTCGAGGTCGTCCGGGCCGCCCTCGAGCAGGTCTAGCTCAGCTTCAGTCTCCCGATCGTATCGGGAGGCAGTTCGGCGCGCTGGTTTCAATTGCGCCTCCTGTGCCCCGCTGGTATACTGGCGCAGGTTTAGTCGAAATATGCAATTTGAGAAGTGGGTCCGGCCCACTTCTTTGTTCTTTACGGGGTTTTGTATCCCGCTGGAGGGGAAGGCGCGATGAAGAGTGACCTGCTTCTCGCGGTTACCCAACTGGCCGCCGAACGCAATCTACCGCCGCACGTTGTGATCGGCGCGGTCCGTGATGCGCTGGTCATGGCCTACAAGCGTGACCGCGTGGCCGAAGGACAGGACATCGTAGTCGACCTCGACCCCGAGACTGGCGACGTGACGGTCCGCCGTGTCAAGAACGTTGTCGAGGCCGTAGAAGACCCCGCTTCCCAGGTCACGGTCGATGAGGCCCGCAAGGCAAAGCGGGACGCCAAGCTCGGCGACCAGATCACGATCGGGTATATCGAACAGAACCCCGGCAGAATCGCAGCGCAGACCGCCAAACAGCTGGTCATGCAGCGCCTGCGCGACGCCGAACGGGAACTCGTCTACGACGAATATGCTGGCAAAGCCGGCGAAGTGATCACCGCCGTCATCCAGAGGGTGGACTCGCGCTTCGTGACGATTGACCTCGGGCGTGCCGAGGCGATCATGCCTCCGAGCGAGCAGGTGCCGTCGGAGCGCTATCGCTCTGGCCAGCGCGTAAAGGTCTACATCGTCGAGGTACGCCGCTCTGTCCGGGGCCCGGAGATCATCGCGTCCCGCACCCACACCGAGCTGATCCGTCGCATGTTCGAGACCGAGGTCCCTGAGATCTTCAATGGCGTGGTGGAGATCAAGGCGATCGCCCGCGAGCCCGGTGCCAGGTCCAAGGTCGCGGTTGCATCGAACCAGGACGGCGTCGACCCCGTCGGGGCGTGCGTTGGCCTGCGCGGGATCCGCATCCAGAACGTCGTCAACGAACTGATGGGCGAGAAGATCGACGTCATCGAGTGGAGCAACGACCCCGCGACTTTCATCGCCAACTCTCTTAGCCCGGCCCAGGTCGATGGGGTGCGGTTGAACGAAGCCGACAGGTCGGCGACCGTGATCGTGCCCGACCGCCAGCTGTCGCTGGCGATCGGCCGCGAGGGCCAGAACGCCCGCCTGGCTGCTAAGCTGTCGGGCTGGCGCATCGACATCAAGAGCGCGGCCGACGCTGGCGCGGCGCCCGCGCCCAGGCCGGCTGTCCAGCCGGCCGCCGAGGCTGCGGCGGTCGCCGCGCCGGTGCCGGCGCACGCGGCGCCAGTGGCGGACCCCCTGCGGGTCGTTGCGCCGGTCGCGCAGCCGACCGCCCCGCAACCCGTTGCTGAGAAGCCCGCGGCGGCAGCGCCAGCGGGCAGGCCAGGCCTTTCCGCCGAGGAAGAGCTGGCCCTCGTCTCGCTCGAAGAAGAGCTCAAGGCGCTCGAGGCCCAGGAGGCCGCCGAGCGTGAGCGCCGCGAGGAGGACCGTGCCAAGGAAGGCGCAGGAGAGCCGGAAGTCAGCTCGGACGACATCTGGCAGGTGCCGGCACTGGCACCCGCCGAGGCGGCGGGCCAGATCCGGTTCGCCGAGGACATCCTCGACTATCGTGACATGTCCGGGGGCAAGCGCGGCCGCAAGCGCGGCGGCGGTGACAACATGAGTGCCAAGGCGCGGCGCGCTCAGGCGCGCCGCGCCGGGAGTGGCACGCCGCCACCACCACCGTCCAAAGGTGGCGGGCCGCGGGGCTAGCCCCGATGGCCGGGGCTGTCGACAGCAAGCCAAAGCGGCAGGCGCTCAGGCCGAAGCACGTCCCGTTACGGACCTGCGTGGCCTGCCGTACCAAAGGGCCGAAGGCGGACTTCGCGAGGGTAGTCCGCACGCCCGAGGGCGAGGTGGTTGTGGAACCGGCCCGCCAAGTGCCGGGACGCGGGGCGTATATCTGCAAGCGCATCGCTTGCTGGGAGACAGCGATCGACAAGGGGCGATTGGTCCACACCCTGAAAGGGCCGATTCCTCCAGCGGCCGGGGCGGCGTTGCTCGCGGAGGCGCGTGAGAGGTACGGGAAACAGGAATAGCGGCGGCGGCATCTCGGAAACGTGTGGCCTGTCTGCCAGGAACCAGAACGGGGCGATCATGGCAAGAAGAGGGCCACCAGCATATCGAAGCAATGCGCCAAGGCGGCCGGGCGGCGCCGGCCGTCCCGGAGCACCCCGGAGGCGGGGCCCGCCGCCCCCTCCCACGGCGCCCAGGCCAGCCGCTGCGCCGACGCGCCCTGTCGAGCACGCGGGGCCGGTGGAGATCCCGGCGACCCTTACGGTCGGCCAGCTGTCCGAGATCCTGAAGATCTCGCCGGTGGAAACCATCAAGGCGCTGATGCGCATCGGGATGATGGCCACCGTCAATCAGCTCGTCGACTTTCAGACCGCGGCGCAGGTCGCCTCCCAGTTCAGCGTCCCGGTCCGCAAGCCCCGGGCCCGCGAGGAGAGCCTCGCCGGCGCACGCGTATCGGAAACGGCCGACAAGGATGCGTCGACGCGGCCACCGATCGTGACGATCCTGGGTCACGTCGACCACGGCAAGACTACGCTTCTGGACGCGATACGCGGCACCCAGGTGGCGGCCGGTGAAGCCGGTGGCATCACCCAGCGGATCGGGGCCTACCAGGTCGATTGGAACGGCAAAAAGATCACCTTCATCGACACCCCCGGACACCAGGCGTTCACGCAGATGCGGGCGCGTGGTGCGCAGGCCACCGACATCGCGGTGCTGGTGGTCGCTGCCGACGACGGCGTGCAGCCGCAGACGCGGGAGGCGCTGGACCACGCGCGAGCGGCGAAGGTCCCGATAATCGTCGCGATCAACAAGATCGACGTTCAGGGCGCCGATGTGAACCGGGTCAAGCAACAGCTCGCCGAAGCGGGCCTGATCGTGGAGTCCTACGGGGGCGACGTCGTGTCGGCCGAGGTATCGGCGCTCCAGCGCACCGGCCTCGACGAGTTGCTCGAAAGCATACTGCTGGTCTCCGAAGTCGAGGACATCAAGGCGAACCCGACCAGGCCGGGGAGCGGCGTCGTCATCGAGTCCTACCTCGACCGCGCTCGCGGGCCTTTGGCGACCGTGATCGTCCGCTCGGGGACGGTCCGTTCCGGGGACAACGTGGTCATCGGCACTGTGCGCGGCCGCATTCGCGACATGGTCGACGGCTTCGGCAACAACGTCACGGAGGCCGGTCCTTCGACCCCAATCCAGATCATGGGCCTGGACGGCGTCCCGGAGCCTGGCGACGTCCTGGACGTCGTCGAGGACGAGCGTACGGCCCGCCAGCTGGTGGAGACCCGAGCGAAGCTCGCAGCCCAGCGCGGGGAGATTCGCAAGGCGCCGACCCTTGCCGAGGTCATGCGCCGCGTCCGAACCGGCGACATCAAGGAACTCAACCTGATCGTCAAGACGGGCAGCCAGGGCAGCATCGACGCCGTCCGGCGCGTGGTCGAGCCCCTCTCGACCGAAGAGGTACAGGTCAAGATCCTCCACGCCTCGTCCGGTCTCGTCAACGAGATGGACATCGCGCTCGCTCAGTCGTCCGGCGGCATCGTGGTGGCGTTCGAGACCGACATCCAGCCAGGCGCATCGAATCAGGCGGAGGCCCACGGGGTCGAGATCCGGCGTTACAACATCATCTACCGGCTGGTCGAGGACCTGACGGCGGCAATCAAGGGCATGGTCGCGCCCGAGACGCGCGAGGTCGTCATCGGCCGGGCCGTCGTCCAGGCCGTCTTCCAGGTGGGCAGGCGCGGCAAGGCTGCCGGGTTCCGGGTCACCGAAGGCAAGATCAGCCGGGGCGCCAATATCCGAGTGATAAGGGGCGGCCGTGTCGTCGTCGACGCGCCTGTGGCGAGTCTCAGGCACCTCAAGAACGACGTGCGCGAGGTCGCACTTGGATTCGAGGGCGGGCTTACGTTGACCGGCTTCAACGAGTACGAGCCAGAGGACGTTCTCGAAGCCTGGGAGATGCAGACGTCGGAGCGCCGCTAACGCGGCGTTTGCTCGTGGCGTTTCGCTTACGTGCCGGCGTCGCGCAGGGTGCGGTTCAGGTTGGCCATCTCGACCGCGGCGCTCGCGAACTCGCCGCCAAGGTTGAGCCCGGCGGGGTCCGCCCGCTTGATCGCCTGGTCGGTCGTAAAAGTCGTCAGGACACCGAAGATCACGGGCTTGCCCGTTTCGACCGCGACACGAGCGATTCCCTCGGCGGCGCCCGATGCGACGTATTCGAAATGCGCCGTCTCGCCCTTGATGACGCAGCCCAGGCAGATCACGGCGTCGAAGCCGTCCGCCCTCGCCAGGTTCGCTGCCAGGCCCGGGAGCTCGAACGACCCCGGCACCCAGGCGACGGTCACGTTGGAATCGGCGACGCCGTGCTTCTTCAGGCCTGTCAGCACACCGTCGAGCAACCGGCGCGTCACGTACTCGTTGAAGCGCGCGACCGCAACCGCGATCCTCAGGCCCCGGCCGTCGTGGTGCCCTTCGAGTTCTCTCAAGAGCCGGCGATGTCCAGGATGTGGCCCATCTTCGAGCGCTTGGTGTCGAGATAGCGCTCGGTCTCGGGGCGCGGCTCGGCGATGATGGGCACCCTTTCGACCATCTCCAGGCCATAGCCTTCCAGGCCGACGATCTTCTTCGGGTTGTTCGTGAGGAACTTGAACTTGCGGACCCCGAGGTCGACGAGGATCTGCGCCCCGATGCCGTAGTGCCGGAGGTCCATCGGGAAGCCGAGCTTCTCGTTGGCTTCCACGGTGTCGAGTCCCTGGTCCTGGAGTGCGTACGCCTTCAGCTTGTTGACCAGGCCGATCCCCCGGCCTTCCTGGCGCATGTACAGGAACACGCCGGCGCCCGCCCGGGCGATCTGCTCCAGCGCCAGCTCCATCTGGTCCCTGCATTCGCAGCGAAGGCTGCCAAAGACGTCGCCGGTCAGGCATTCGCTGTGCACTCGCACGAGCGCCGGCTCGGTCGGCGAAAGCTCGCCCATGATGAGCGCGACATGCTCTTCGGGATCGACGACGCTCCGGTACGCGATCACCTTGAAGGTGCCCAGGCGAGTCGGCAGATTCGTTTCTGCGACGCGCTGCACGAGCTTCTCGTGCCGGAACCGGTAGTCGATCATGTCGGCGACCGTCACGATGCCGATTTCGTGGCGCTCGGCGAATTGCTCCAGCTGCGGCCGGCGCGCCATCGTGCCGTCCTCGTTCATGATTTCGCAGATGACCGCCGCCGGGTAGCGCCCCGCCATGCGGGCGAGGTCGAGCGAGGCCTCGGTCTGCCCTGCCCGGACCAGGACGCCGCCGGGCGTGTAGCGGAGAGGGAATACATGCCCGGGCTTCGCAAAGTCGCCGGGGCGGGCATCCTCTCGGATCAGCTCGCGAATCGTGGTCGCCCGGTCGTAAGCGGATATGCCGGTCGTCGTTCCCCTCAAAGCGTCGACCGACACGGTGAATGCAGTGCGATGCCGCGCGGTGTTGGCGTCGACCATCGGCGGGAGCTGCAGCTCGTCGAGACGCCTGCCCTCCAGGGAGACGCAGATGAGCCCGCGTGCGTGGGTAGCCATGAGGTTGATGGCCTCAGGGCTGACGGCGTCGGCCGCCATCGCGAGGTCGCCCTCGTTCTCGCGGTCTTCATCGTCGACGATGATGACCATGCCGCCCCGTTTGAATGCGCGGATTGCCTGCTCGACCGATTCAGCGCCCATATCGATCAGCCTCGGCCGGACTTGCGCCTGCTGGCACGGCGTATCGACCGGCCCAGATGGGCCTCCACCAGCTGCTCGACGTATTTTGCGGTCATGTCGACTTCGACGTTCACCGTGTCGCCTGCCTTCCGCTCGCCAAAAGTCGTGATCTCCCTGGTGTGCGGGATGAGGGCGATCGAAAAGCCAGCCTTCGTACGCCCAGCGACCGTCAGGCTCACGCCGTCGAGAGCTACGAAGCCTTTCTCGACCACGTATTTCATTATAGGAGCGGGGGCCTTGAAGCCGATTCGCAACGAGTTTCCGTCGGCATCGATGGAGGCGATCGTAGCGAGGCCGTCGACGTGGCCCTGCACGAGGTGGCCGCCGATGCGCCCGCCCAGCGGCAGCGATCGCTCCAGGTTCACATGCGCTCCGGGTTTCAACCGGCCAAGATTCGTGCGAGACAGGGTCTCGGGCACCACATCGACCGCGAAGCCGCCTTCATAGCGGGCGACAACGGTCAGGCACACTCCGGCGACCGCGATGCTCTCGGAGACCTGGAGGTCCTCCAGGGCCTTGCGCGCCTTTATCTCCAGCCGCGCATCGTTGAACCGTGCGACGGCGCCCATTTCTTCGACTATGCCGCTGAACACGCCTGTCCTGCTCCGAGATCCGCTCTACGACTTTCCGCTCTACGACTTTCCGCTTTTGGACGTACCGGGAGATTTCACTACGTATCCGGAGATCATGAAGTCTTCGCCCAGCTGTTCCACGCGGACCCGTTCAAGCATAGCCGCCTGGCCTGGGGTCTCGACACCAATGCCTGCGACCGCGCCGGGCGCGGCGATTCCTCCGAAGATCTTTGGGGACACGAAGGCGACCACCTTGTCGACGAGGCGGGCGTCGAAGAACCCGCCGAGCAGGCGTGCTCCGCCCTCTACGAGGACTCCTGCGCAACCGCGTCGGCCAAGCTCGTCGATCAGGCCCTTCAGGTCAACGCTTCCGTTAGCGGCTGGCAACGTGATGGTCTCGACCTCCAACGTGCCGGAGACGCCGGCAATATCGAGAGATCCGGTGGTACCGACGCCGGAGGTACCAGCACCGGTCGCGCCTGCCGGGAGGACGCGGCCCATTGCTCCTGCCGTGGCAGCCGCAGCCACGACGTGGAGGACCCGGCCGGGCTGCTTCAGCAAAGCTGCCGACCGCGGCAGGCGTCCACGGGAGTCGACGACCACTCTGAGCATTGGCCTCGGACCTTCGGCGTCACCCGCC
>JACPRT010000101.1 GCA_016189845.1 Chloroflexota bacterium
AAGGCCCTCCATGTCGGGGAGGGCCTTTTTTATTGCCCCAGGGCCTTTTTTATTGCCCCGCTTCGAGCGCACGGTATTCGTGCCGGACACCGGTGCGATCGAGGCTGACGACGCGATACCCGGACGGATCCTCGCCGAGGGGATATCCCACCGGGCCAGAACTCACCATCTGCAGGCCGTCGACCTCGGCGAACGTGTTCCTGTGGAGGTGGCCGGCGAACATCGCGTCCACTCCGAACTTGCGCATCAGCTCCAGGAGCAGCCTGCGCCGCTCACGCGGCACGTTCCAGTAGGTGTCGTCCTCGTCCGGGTCGGCGACGAACAGCGGATGGTGTCCGAAGAGAATCGCCCGCTCGGCGCCGTTCGATCGCGCCGCGTGCAGTGTGCGGTCGACGAAGTCGAGCTGGGCCTCCCATTCGCCGGGCACGGCTTCGGGTTGGGCGATCACCGTCGTGTTGATGACAATGAACACGACTTCTGCCTCGGTAAACGAGTAGTAGTCGCGGCCGTAGGCCGATCGATAGTGCTCGAGGCTGGCGGGGGTCGGCTTCAGCGTGTCGAAGGCGACATCGTGGTTGCCAGGCACGAAACGCATGCGGATCGAAGGGTCCAGCAGCCCTGCGATACGCCGCACCTCGCGCTGCTGTGCGTCGTCGACGGCGTTGTTGACCATATCGCCGCACACGACGACAAAGCGAGGCCGCAGGTCGTTGGCTTTCCTCACCGCCTCTTCGAATAGCGCGGTCTCCGGGGCGAATCCCTCGAACTTCGGCGCGGGCCTGAAAATCAGCCCGCGGGCACGCGCCTCGGCGATCTGTTCGGGAGTCTTACCGCTCGAGTGAGCGAACATCCCGAACTGGGTATCGGCGAGCACGACGAAACTCAGACCGCTCACGACAACACCATGGGGAGCCAGACCTTGAAGCAGGTCATTCCCGGCTTTGAGGTCACGTCGATCGAACCACGGTGGCGATGGACGACGATGTTGTAGCTGTCGTTCAGGCCAAGCCCGGTGCCCTTGCCGGGCGGCTTCGTCGTGAAGAACGCATCGAACACCTTTGGCCGGATCTCGGGCGGGATGCCGGGCCCGTCGTCCTCGACCTCAACGGCCACCCCCTGTCCCTCGCTGCGAGCCCGGATGACCAGGTTGCCATTCCCGTTCATCGCGTCGGCGGCGTTGTCGATCAGGTTCGTCCATACCTGGTTCAGCTCGCTCCCGTAGGCCTCGATCCTCGGGAGGTCGGGCGCGTACTCCCGTCGCACGGCGACCCCCGATTTCAGCTTGTTGCTCAGGATCACCAGGGTGTTGTCGATGCCTTCTCTGATATCCACGTCCTGTACGGGCGCCTGGTCCAGGTACGAGTACGACTTCAGGGCCTTGACGATTTCCGAGATCCTGCCCGTTCCGATCGCGATCTCGTTGATGAGCGCGTGGACTTTCCCAACTGCCACGACGTACTTGAGCACGACCGGTATTTGCGCAGCGGAGAAATTTGCAACGGCCTGCTCGAGTTGTGCCGCTTCATAACCCCGGTCGACAAGCGTCGAGGAGAGGTCCCAGGGCTCCTCCACTCCACGCCCGGTCAGCCAGTCTTCGACTGCCGACGTGCGGTCGCTGCGTTCGATCGGATTCAGCTGTGTGACCGGCTTTCGCAGGTCACGTGCGCGTTCTTCGAGCCGAGTCATAGCCTGCCTCTGCTCGTCGGACAGCTTCAGCTGCGCGGCGTCCCGAGCCGCCGGCGCCAGCTCGTCCATCGCCGTCGCCAGCTGGTCGGCGCCCCGCTTCACAGCGGCCGCAGGATTGTTCATCTCGTGCGCCACGCCGGCAGTGAGGATCCCCAGCTGCGCCATGCGCTCGCTGTGCCGCAGGACTGCCTCGGTCGCGCGCCATCGCTGCAGCACCGTGTAGAAGAGGACCCGTGCCGCGCTCTGGCTGGCCTCCAACAACCTTTCGAACTGTTCCTTGCGGACCGCGAGCAGGCGGGTTGACCCCCTGGCGCGCACGCTCGCATTCCTGGGCAGGTTCTCGAGCAGCGCCATTTCGCCGATCACGTCGCCAGTCCCGCGGACGGCGAGCAGCGTCTCACGGCCTTCCGAGGTCTTGAACACCTCGAGCTGGCCTTCTTCGATCACGTACGCGCGGTCGCCCGTGTCGCCTTCGGCAAACAACAGCTGCCCGGATTCGAGCCGCACAGCCTCGACCATGCTCTCCATGGCCTCGAGGTCGGCGTCGGACAGCCCGGCGAAGAGCGGGACCTTCTTGAGGAATTTTTCGGTCTGGGCGGGTTTCTGGGTCAAACCGTCTTCAGGTACTCTTCGGCGAAGCTGATCACCATGCCGCCCTGGCCGACCGCCGACGCTATGCGGCTGATCGTCCCGAAGCGGACATCCCCGGCGGCAAATATGCCCGGGACGCTCGTCTCGAGCAGGAACGGGTCGCGCTTCGCAGTCCAGGTCCTTGGATGCTTGCCTTCGGCGAAGAGGTCCGGCCCCGTGACGATGAAACCCTCGGGTGTCCGCTCGACGAGGCCCGCGACGAACTCCGAGTGCGGGACGGCGCCGATGAAGATGAACATGGCCGAGGCAGGGACGGTCTCCAGTGCCCCTGTCTCCGTGTTCTTCAGGACCGCCGCTTCCAGCCGTCCCGTCCCCGCCGCCTCGGCGACCTCGGACTTGAACCTGACCTCCAGGTTGGGCATCGCTGCGATCTGGTCGCGCAGGTATTTGGACTGATCGAGCCAGGCTCGTCGCACAACGAGCGTCACCTTGCTGGCAAAGCGGGCCAGGAACACCGCGCCCTGTCCTGCGGAGTTTGCGCCGCCGATGACCAGTACCGGTTTGGCCCGGTAGTTCATCGCCTCTGTCACGGCAGCGCCATAGTAGACGCCCGCGCCTGTGAGGCGTTCTATTCCCGGCACGTTGAGCTTGCGCACCGTCATTCCCGTGGCGATCATGACCGCCTTCGTCGTGACCTCGGAACCGTCGCTGAGCACGACGATCCGGTACGGGTCCTCGATACGGATCCCCTTCACCTCGACACCGGTGAGGATCTCGGTCCCGAACCTCCTCGCCTGGATCGTGGCTCGCTCGGCGAGGTCGGCGCCGCTCACGCCCTTTGGGAATCCCAGGTAGTTCTCGATCATCGAGCTCATGCCTGCCTGCCCACCGGTCGCCTCGCGCTCGACCATCGCGATCTTCATTCCCTCCGACGACCCGTAGACCGCCGCGGCCAGGCCCGCGGGGCCGCCGCCGATGATCACGACGTCGTAGAGGGGCTGGCTGGCCTGCGTGAGCAGGCCGACCTGCACGGCGAGCTCGCGGCTCTCCGGCTCTATGAGAGCCGTGCCGTCTGGGAAGAACACGACCGGGATTCTTGCGCCGTCCTTGGACACGCCTTCGACAAGCGCCCGGGCGGAGTCGTCGCGCTCGATGTCGAGCCACTTGTAGGGGATGCGGTTGCGGGAGAGGAAGTCCTTGACTCGGTGTGACGACGGAGACCACTGGGTGCCGGCCACGCGAATGCCATCGAACTTTGGCGAAGTGGAGGCCGTCCAGCGGCCGATGAGGTCGTCGAGCACGGGATAGAGCCGCTGCTCGGGCGGGTCCCATGGCTTCTGCAGGTAGTAGTCGAGGCCGATCGCATTGATGCTGGCGATGGCGGCCTCGGTGTCGGCGTAGGCGGTCAGGAGCACCTTGCGCGCATCGGGGTAGAGGCGTTTTGCCTCGACCAGGAACTCTGTGCCGGTCATGCCCGGCATGCGCTGGTCGGCAACCATGAGGGCGAGCGGCTCCTCACGTAGCTTCAGCTGCCGCGTCGCTTCGAGCGCCTCCTGTCCCGATCCGGCCCGGACTATCCGGTAGTCGCCCCGGTAATGCCGGCGCAGGTCGCGTTCGACCGCGCTCAGCACCTGCGGTTCGTCGTCGACGATCAGAATTACGGGCTTAGCCAAGAATTCCCCCGAATGTACTGGTCCCTGAGCGTAGCGTCGCGGAAGCGGCTGGCGATCTCAGCGATCACCGTCCGCGCCTCCTGGCGCGCGGCATCGGCGTCCGCCCTTCGTCCCAGCTCCGCGAGGCAGGCCGATGCGCCTGCGCGCGCCTGCCACAGCAGGGGCAGCATCCCCATGGCGCGTGCTGCGCTGGCAGCTTCGTCGAAGTAGCGGAGCGCGTCTTCGGGTCGACTGTTCGCCGCTTCGATCTTCCCAGAGACGAACGCGACCAGCGGGACGCAGTTCTTCATCGCGTACTGCTCGACCAGCCCACGGGCCTTTCCGACGAGGTCCGATGCTTCCGCCAGGTTGCCCTGAGCCAGGCGCACGATGGCCTGTCCCGCAAGCAGCACCGGCTCCATGATGTACATCGGCGCAGAGGGCTGGCGTATCCCGCGCTCGAAGCACTCCTCTGCCTTGTCTACCGCGCCCAACGCAAGCAGGCCGAAACCCATGTCGGCCTGGACCATGGCGCCGTACGCCCCACCGAGCGGACCGTTCATCAGATAGGTTGAGCGGTCGTGGAGCTCGAGCGCCTTCGACCGGTTCTCTGTCGAGATCTGGAGCAGGTCGGAGGCGAGCGCTGCCTGGAATATGGCTTCGACGAACGGGAACCCCGCCATCTTGGCAGCCTGGATCCCACGCTCATGCCATTCGATGGCCTTCTCGTAGTCGCCGCGGGCCTGGTTGACCATTCCGAGAACAAGCGCCGCGTCCGCCTCAGGGCTGGCCGCCCGGATCGTCGACGCCAGGCTGGCTGCGTCTTCGGCAGAACGCGCCGCCGTATCGAAATCGCCATCCCGGATATGCCGGACGGCTATCGGAAACGCCATAAGCTCGGCGAGGTGTTCGCGATGGCCAATGTCGATCGCAAGCTGGCGGGCCTCCTGGGCGGTCGCCCACGCGTCGTCGAACCGGCGCATCAATGTCAGGGTGGTCGAAATGTGCGTCAGCGACATGAGTCGCGCCGGCCCTATCCCCAGGTCCTTGCCGAGCTGTGCCGACTGGCTCAGATGGTCCATGGCGGTGCTGAACCGGCCGGTCGTGACGTTGATGAAGCAATGCGTTATGTGCAGCTCGATCAGGCCGGGGTAGTCCTGGCAGTCGCGGGCAAGCTTCTCGGCGACCGCGAGCCTGCGCTCGGCCTCCGGCAGCTGCCCCATGCGCATCCCGATTGCGAACCCGCTCTTGTTCAAGGCGGATACCTGCATCGGGCGGTCGTTGCGCTTCTGCGCGAACTCGAGCATCCGGTCGTAGACGGCCATCGCCTTCGAAGGGTCGTTGCCAAAGACGTACGCCCCCGCGAGGCCCTCGAACGCGCGGCGGGCGTATGCGATTTCCGGGAGCGGTTCGACATGCTCTAGCGCCTTCGAGTAGTAGTCGATCGCCTCCGGGATGGAATACGCCCTGGCTGCGTGATCGCCGGCTTCGACCAGCCACGGCACCGCCTGCTCGAACGCCCGGGCCTCCAGGTAATGCCGTGCGATCTCCGCGGCCCGGACCGGGTCGGTGCGTTCATAGAAGCCGGCGACCCGGCGGTGGAGCTCGCGGCGGCGGCTGAGCAGCAGCGTCGAATAGACCGTCTCCTGGGTCAGGGCGTGCTTGAACATGAACATTCGTACGGGCAGCCGGGCCTTCTCCCGGACCAGCCCGCGCCGTTGCAGGTCGACGAGCGCGCCGTCGAGCGCTGAGGTGGTCTCGAGCACCTCCGCCAGCACGTCGTACTGGAATTCCCGTCCCACGACCGACGCCGTTTGCACGACCGGTCGTGCCTCTTCGTTGAGACGGTCGAGCCTGGCCGTGATGACGCCGGCGATCGTGTCCGGGACCGCCAGGTCGGCGATCTCGCGGGTAGCACGCCAGACGCCGTCTTCTCGCTTCACTGATCCGCTATCGATCAGCGACCTGATGACCTCTTCGACGAAGAACGGGTTCCCCTCCGACTTCTGGAGGATCAGGTTGCGCACACGGTCGGGGAGGCCTTCGACGTGCAACAGCGTGTTGACCAGCGTGCGCGTGTCGTCGGCATCGAGCGGCTCGAGCTGGACGGCTGTGTATCGATGTTCGTACTCACGGCTTGCGAGCTCGTGGACCCGCCACGATGGGTCCTGTCGCTGCGGCCGGAACGCCGCGAGGACCATCAGGCCGGCATTCTCCGTCACCGGCAGGAGGTGTTCGACCAACTCGAGCGACGCCGAATCGATCCAGTGGACGTCCTCGAAGACCAGCACGACCGGCCGGGTCGCGGCCAGCCGTCCAAAGAACTCGCAGGTCGAGCGGAACACCTGCGCCCGCAGCATCGGTGGAGGGAGATAGCGGACCTTCTCGAGGTCGTCGCCTTCGAGCGGAAGCTGAAGCATCGAACCCAGGAATGGCGAGATGTCCTGCACGCGGTCGGGGGCGATGCTGCCAACCTGCTCCCGTACTCTCACGTACTGGCCGGCCGTCGCTTCGTCCTGGGCCAGACCGAAGCAATCGCGCAGAAGGTCGATGAACGGAGCGTACGGGGTCGAAGTCTCGTATGAGTACGACCTGCCTTCGTGCCAGGTAACAGGCAGCGACGGGGCGTTGCCATCCTCGCCCGGCCCGGCTTCGGCCTGGGCCATGACCTCCCTCTTGAACTCGGTGATCAGGCGGGACTTGCCGACCCCCGCTTCGCCGACGACGGAGACGATCTGGCCGCGGCCCGCACGCAACTTCGCAACGGCGTGCATGAGCGTATCGAATTCCTTCTGGCGGCCGATCAGGGGAGCGTCGAGTCCGGCCAGGCCCCTGAGTTGCCCCGGAGTGGCGCGTGGTCTCAGGACCCGGTACGTGTTCACCGGCTCGGTCCGCCCCTTGACCTCCATCGGTCCCAGTGGCTCGAACTCGAAGAGCGGTGCGATGAGCCGGTGCGTATGCTGCGTTATCTGGATCGTCCCCGGCTGCGCCGTCTGTTCCATGCGGGCAGCCAGGTTTACGGCGTCGCCGAGCGCCGTGTATTCCATCCTCAGGTCGGATCCGACCTCTCCGACGACGACCAGGCCGGTATTGATGCCGGCCCTCACGTTGAAGTCGATGCCCCAGCGCTCGCGGACGGTCGCGCGGTACGGTTCGATCTCCTGCTGGATTTCGAGAGCGGCGAGCACCGCCCGCTGCGGGTCGTCTTCGTGGGCAATCGGCGCACCGAAGAAGGCGAGTATGGCGTCGCCCATGAGCCGGGCCAGCGTTCCCTCGTAGCGGAAGACCGGCGCGATCAGGCACTCGAAGCCGCCGTTCATGATCTCGGCCCACTCTTCGGGGTCGAGCTTTTCGGCCGCCGCAGTCGAGCCCTTCACGTCGCAGAACAGGATCGTGACCGTCCGCCGCTCGCCCCGCATGCCCCCGTGATTGCGGGCGTATTCGAGCTTGGCAAGGAGCTCAGCAGGGATGTATCGCTGCAGCGTGGGCGGTGCGGCGGCCGCGGAAGCTGGTGCGCCGACCTTCTGTCCGCAGGATGGGCAGAACGCGGCGCCCTGGGGCAGCGGGGCAGAGCAGAGGGCGCATGCCGCGTTCAGTGAATTGCCACATTTCATGCAGAAGCGGGCGCCCGCGATATTCGGTGTGCCGCAGGAAGGACAGTTCATGTCAGCCAACCAGTGTCAAGACGATACTGCAGCCTCGCCATTCGCTTGCAGATGATAAACGAGTGAGAGGGTTGCCATCGCCCTCTGGGCGTTTCGCGCGCCTTTGCCTGTGATCGCCGCTCGAAGCCCGATCGCCGCCCGACGCCCGCAGACATTCCAGCCGAGGAGTCGCCGCATGTCCCTCCTGGTGCTTACTTACGACCTGCCGCCCTCCGCTGCCATCTCCGCCTATGCCGACAGGGCACGCAGCGCCTGGATTCCGAGCGTGCTTCGCCAGCCTGGCGTGGTCGAAATCCGTGCTTAGGGCCCGTAAATAATTAAAGGTACCTCCGAAAAACCAGAGGCCGTCCCCGGCCCGCCGGCAGCCGGTGAGCCAAAAGGATCGCGTCGTCGAGCCGTACGACGATCCCGGCCGAGCCGTGAGACAGGGCCGTCTCAACCGGCTGCCTCCGAGAATCACACCTGTCGCAACCGACCGAGGAGGCAAGGCCAGATGGGAATGGCCCCGCAGAAGCCGGAACGAACCATCAGCAGACGATCTGCGTCGCCGGTGCGGCGCGCGGTCTTCTTCGTTCTCGCGCTGGCCTTCGCGGTGGCGATCGTCGGGACCCCTGGAGTGGCTGGCCCGCTCGGGAACTCGGCAAGGGTCGCGACCGCCGACTCTGGCTCCGGTCAGCAGGTGTCGACCCACGTCGTGGTCAAGCTGAAGCCCGGCGCCGCGATCGAATGGCTCCTGGCGAAGGTGTCGACCTGGCGGTACAGTTCCGGCGGCAGCGAAGGCTACTACCGCGCGGTCTTGGAGAAAAGTTTCCCGGGCACCGCCATCTACGTCCTGAGGGTCACCAGCGGGGATGCAGGTTCGCTGGCTGGCCGGCTTCCGGCCCAGAAGGCGCAGGTAGCCTGGGCCGAAGCCGGCATTTTCACGCCGCTGGCCGAATCGAACCGTTTTTCGCCCGCTGCTTACGAGCGGTTTAACCAGGCCGCCTTCGAGCGGTTCAACCAGGCCGCCTACGAGAGGTTCTCGCAGGTTGCGTATGAGCGGTTCAACCAGGCTGCCTTCGAGAGGTTCTCCCAGGCCGCATACGAAAAGTTCTCACAGGCTGCGTACGAGAAATTCGCGCAGGCGGTCTTCGAGCGCTTTTCGCAGGCTGCGTACGAACGCTTCGCCCAGGCCACCTACGAACAGTTCACACAGGCTGCCGCCGAGAAGTTCACCCAGGCTGCTTACGACAGCTTCACCGCGGCCGCGTACGAGCAGTTCCGCCAGGCCAGCTACGAGAAGTTCTCGCAAGCCGCGTACGAGCAGTTCCGGCAGGCAGCCGTCGAGCTCTTCGCCCAGGCCGCCTTCGAACGGTTCTCGCAGGCGACGTTTGAGAAGTTCTCCCAGGCCGCTTACGAGAGGTTCTCGCAGGCGATCTATGAGGAGTTCAGCCAGGCGGTATTCGAGCGGTTCACGCAGGCGGCCTACGAACAGCTCAGCCTGGCGGTGCTCGACCGCTTCTCCCAGGCGGTCTTCGAACGGTTCTCACAGGCGGCCTTCGAGGCGTTCACGCAGGCGGTCTTCGAACGCTTCTCGCAGGCAGTGTACGAGGAGCTCGATCAGGCGGAGCTCGACCGGTTCAGCCAGGCCGTTTACGAGGAGTTCTCCGCCTCGGTCTACGAGCGGTTCAGCCAGACGATCTACGAAGAGTTTTCGCAGGCCGTGCGCGACAGCCTGGCGGGCGCCATCGTGAGCGTCGTGGACGATCCCGAGTTCCGGCTGGCATTCCAGCAGCTCTTGGCCGAGATGTTCGCGGCCTACCAGCAGGAGTTCGGCGCCCGGATCGAGGGCCAACCGGCTCTGGCCCAGATTCGAGCGAAGGAAGCCCGGGCTGTCGCCAGGGGCGACGGCATAACGGTCGCCGTGATCGACACCGGCGTCTACCTGAATCACTGGTACCTCGCGGGAGCGCTCGCGGCCGATGGGATCGACCTGATCGACGGAGGCGCCCCGAATGACGTCGGCGACGGGATCGACAACAATGGGAACGGGTACTCGGATGAGGGCGTCGGCCACGGCACGTTCATCGCCGGCCTGGTTCACCTCGTGGCGCCGGGCGCAAGAATCCTCCCGGTCCGCGCAATGGACGACGAGGGCGCCGGGTGGTCGTTCATCGTCGCCGAAGGCATCTATCGGGCCGTCGACGCAGGCGCCGACGTGATCAACCTGAGCCTGTCGGTCCCCGAGCGTTCCATGGTCCTCCAAGAGGCGCTCGACTACGCGGAACGGCAAGGCGTCGTGGTGGTCGCTGCCGTCGGCAACGATGGGGAAAAGCTGTCCCTGTACCCGGCCGCTGACCGATCAGTCACGGGCGTGGCTGCCGTGGATGCCCTTAACCGAAAGGCCGAGTTCTCCAACTACGGCAACAGCAGCGTGTCGGTCGCAGCGCCTGGTGTGGACCTGTACGGCCCGTACCCCGCGGGGGCAGGGTTCGCCTGGTGGAGCGGGACCTCGTTCTCGACCGGACTGGTCGCCGGCGAGGCGGCTCTCGTCTACCAGCTGAATGCCGGTGGCAACGACCCCGACGGCAGGGTCCGGTCGATCATCGACGACACCGCCAGGTCGCTAGGCGCCTCCGATCCCGTCTACGGGGTACAGCTCGGCAAGGGTCTGATAGACGTCCTTGCCGCAGTGCAGTACCGCTCGCACCGGAAGTAGACGCCCCGGCTTCCGCTGGCAGGCGCCTACGATGCTTCAGTCCGCAGGGCTCGCCGCCGGGCGCATGGGCGCGAGTTCCCGGTACCTGGGAAGCCCGACGATCACGGCGGCAACCAGTCCCAGCGCCATGCTGGCCCACAGGGCAACGTCGTACGTCCCGGTGGAGTCGTAGACGCTACCTGCGATCCACATCCCGAGGCTGTGCCCGAGTGGCATGATCCCGAAGATCGCCCCGTAGACCGTGCCCAGGCGGCGGAGCCCGAACTGGTCGGCGCTGACGACGCCAGTCAGGGAAATGACGGACGTCCAGGAGAGCCCGAGGATCATGACCCCCAGTGTCGCCATCGGCAGGGAATTGGCGAGCAGGAGCACCGCGTATCCGGCGCCTCGGAACGTATAGGCGATTGCGAGGGCGAGGCGCGCGCCACGTCGATCAGCGAAGTATCCGAAGGTGAGCGCGCCGGCGACGCTCATCACGCCCACACTTGCGAGCGCGCTGGCGGCCGCGATCGTACCGGCGCCCATGTCGGTCGCGTAGGCGACGAAGTGGGCATTCACGAAGCCCATTGTGTAGCCTCAAGTGAAGAAGCCGGCGGTGAGTGCCCAGAATATCGGCGTGCGCACTGCGGCCCGCAGCGACAACCCCTCGTCAGGCATCCACGCGCAAGCGCTCCGCGCCGTCCTCCTGGCTGGATCCGGGCCGTCGCCGGGCTGCTGGCCCGCGGTGGAGTCGGTCTCAGGCTGCGCCTGCTTCGACCGGCGAGGCCGCAGGAGTCCGAAAGCCACAGGGGTGACCAGGAAGAGGATGAGCGCCGCAAGGACGAGATAGGCGGACCGCCACCCGGCCAGAGTCAACACGACGGCCGATACCGGCACGAGGGCGGTCTCCCCGATCGCCGAGCCGCTGCCCGCGAGCGACAGGGCCAGTCCACGGCGGCGGGTGAACGCGGTGGTCACGAGCTTCGTGAGGGTGGCGGGCGACGCCAGCGTGAAGCCCACGCCCAGCACGAGGAATAACGCGTACAGGTGCCACAGCGCCTGGATCCGGGACAGCCCGAACAGGGCAGCCCCGCCAATCACGAGTCCGACCAGCGCGACGCGCACCGGGTCAAAACGGTCGGCGAGCCAGCCGGCGACGGGGCGGAACAGGCCGGTCGCGATGCCTGCCGCGGCAAGCGCACCGGAGATCGACCCGCGAGACCAGGAGAATTCGTCGGTCAGGGGCTCCAGGAAGACGCCGAACGAGAAACGGCTGCCGGCGGCGCCAAACAGGACGAATGCCACACCTGCCACGATCGTCCAGCCGGGCGAAATTGTCGTGAGAGGGGCAAGGACGCGCTGCATGAACGGGGATGATACATGGCGAGCGGGCTATACTCGCCGCTTCGCGGAGGCATGCGCGCATGGACCGTTGGAAGCCTGGCAGGTAGCGGCTCTCTTGCAGGAACTACGCGACCTTTGCTCCCTCACGAAGGGTAATGACGTGTTGGAAGGTGCGGCCAGCCTCCACGGGCTGGCCATTGTTGTCCCGGTAGGTGACCGGACGATCCGCGAGCTCGAGCACGGCGATGTCTGCCGGCATCCCGACCTTCAGACTCCCGAACTGCCCTCCCTTGCCGATCGCTGCAGCAGGGCGGTCGGTGACGGCACTGATTACGCGGTCCAGCGGCATACCCAGCGCCAGGAACGTGCTCATGACGTCCAGAAGCGTGATCATGTAACGCGTCCGTCCGGCGGTGCGTTCCTGGCTCGTGTAGTCGGTGCTCAGGGTGTCGGGCATGAACCCCTGCTCGATCGCGGCGCGCGCGATCGGGGCATCGAACCACACGTTTGCGTGACCGACGTCGAACAGCACCCCCCGGGAGCGTGCTTCGACCATCTCCCGCCTCACTCGCCCGCGCTCGTCCAGGATCGTGTTGGTAAATCCGTGGAAGGTATGGGTCACGATGTCTCCAGGCTTCAGACGTTCTACGACTTGCGCCAGTGGAATCGGACTTCGACCGACGTGAGTGATGATCCTGCTGCCGGCGCGGTCGGCGGTCTCGCGAGCTTTCTCGAGCGCGGGTATCGCGTTGGCCTCTCCGGTCCCGCCTGGCGAAGTCACGCGCAGCTTGATCCCAACGATGACGTCGCGGTCGGCCGCGATGCATTCGGCGGTCTCTTCGACCTGCACCTGGGAGAGGTCAGTGAGTTCGGGAGGCAGAAGCCCTACGCCAGACAGGTGGATGAACGCGTACAGGCGCGTACGGCTGTTGGCGATGACGAAGTCGCGCAGGCCGGCCCAGGTGCGCCATCCGCTCGAGCCGGCGTCGACGGACGTGGTGACGCCAACCGGAAGGAAGCTCGTGTCGGGGTCGCAGCCCAGAAGCATCACCTTGTTGTAGAAGTGCGTGTGGATGTCGACCAAGCCGGGTACCACGAGCATGCCCTTGACGTCGACGTTGAAGCCGCCCGCGTCGGCGGGAAGCGACGGCGCCACCGCCGCCACCTTCCCCTTCGAGATCGCCACGTCGAACCGGCCGCGAACTCGCTGCGCGGGGTCTATCATCTCGCCGCCCCGGAGCACCAGGTCGTAGCGGGCGTTCACGCGTCACCTCCGTGCTCGTGTGAAAGGACCGGGATTATAGAGTTTCGTAAGATATCGGCCCGCGTTTGGGGAGCCGTATCAGGGGGCACTGTGGTTACTGCAACAAAGGCCACGGCATCGCGCCGACTTGCGCTCGTATTCCTCGCGTTCTCGGTCGTCGCCATCGGCAGCCTCGGGCATCACGCCCGGGCTGCCTCGCAGGATGCGTCGCCGCGGGACATGTCGGCCTCGTCGCAGGCGAACGGCGCGGCCGTGGTCAACGCCGGGATCTACATCCTGAG
>JACPRT010000107.1 GCA_016189845.1 Chloroflexota bacterium
GGGGCGGCGACACTGGCGGTGCTAGAGGTACTCGTGATCGCGATCGTGGTTGCAGCCCTCCACCCGCCCACGAAGGACCTGGCCGCGCTGGCGCTGTTCCTGCTCGCGAGCGGCGGGCTGACGATCGGCCTGGGAGTGGCCGCCCAACGCTTTGGCCTGCCGGCATGGGTCCGCACTCTGCGCGCCAAGATGATGGTCATCGCCCTCGGGACCGCGGTTCTCGCGCTCGCGAACCTGGCTTTCGTGGCATCGCTGATGTTCCTCTCGGCGCACGACCTCGCGCTGCTATCTGCACTCCTGGGCTTTTCGCTCGGCCTCGCCATCTTCGTCGCGCTCACGTTCTCCGACACGACAAGCCGGTCTCTGCTCGAAATCGTGGCTGGCGCGAAGCGCCTCAGCGATGGCGACCTGGAAGCGCGAGCACGGGTCGTCTCGCGAGACGAGGTCGGAGAACTGGCCTCGGCCTTCAACAGCATGGCCGAGCGACTGCAGGCGAGCTTTGCGCGCCAGCGTGAGCTCGAGCAGACGCGCCGGGAGGTAGTGACGGCGGTCTCACACGACTTGCGGTCGCCGCTTGCTTCGATCCGCGCCATGATCGAAAGCATCAACGACCAGGTGGTCTCGGACCCGGAGACGATAGCGCGATACCTGAAAACGACTCAGGTCGAAATCGAGTACATGACGCGGCTCGTCAACGACCTCTTCGAGCTATCGCAGCTGGACGCGGGCCTCCTGCAGCTGCACACGGAGGAGGCGTCGTTGCGAGACGTGATCGCGAAGACGGTTGAGGCGATGACGCCTCAGGCGGAAGCCGGCCGGCTCAGGCTTCGGGAGGTCATCGAGGGCGACTTGTCGCCGGTGCCGATGGACGAACCGCGGATACTGCGGGTTCTCACGAACCTTGTCCAGAACGCAATCCGTCACACGCCGCCCGATGGCACCGTCTCGATCCGCGCGTTCGATGCCGGCGACACGTTACAGGTGGAGGTCACGGACACCGGCGAGGGCATCCAGGCATCCGAGTTGCCGCGCCTGTTCCAGCGTTCGTACCGCCAGGAACCGTCGAGGTCGCGGAAGTCGGGCGGCGCTGGACTGGGTCTCAGCATCGCCAGGGGGTTCGTCGAGGCGCATGGTGGGCGCATCTGGGCTGAGAGCGTTCGCGGGGCCGGATCGACCTTCGCGTTCACGATTCCCAAGTCCCGCGCAAGTTAAGAGATTCGTAATGTGGTTAATCCCCTCGTAAACACCGCGTGGCACCTTGAACTCGACGGGAGAAACGGCCAGGCCCGTTGGAAACAAGGAGTCACCCAGATGTCGAAACGGATCAGAGTGATCGGTATTCCCCCGATAGCCGTTGCGGTTCTTGCAGCCGGCCTGGTTGCAGGTGCGCGAACCGCCTCGGCCGACTTCGTATGCCCTGTGTTGCCAGTGCCCGAGCAAGCGGCCGCGCACTCAAACGCCGGTTTCATCACGATCAGCGGCGGCGACGTCTCGATTCTGCCCGGCAAGGCGGGCGACGGGGCGAACTCGCCGGTGGACGTCCCGGATCGTGCAACGAACGACGATGGCGCCGGCAACCCCGGCGGCGCTCACGCCGTCCCGGGCCAGCCAGGCTACACGGCAATCTGGAATACGCCGTAAGCGCCAGGGTCCGCAGACCGAGAAGATTTTGGCCTGGCCGATTCTCCCCGCCCTGCGTCCTTACGTCAGCCTTCGCAGCGCCGCCGAACGCCACAACGCGAGCATCGGAGTCGTCGCCGTCCCGATCGCCGCCATCAGCATCGTGGGGCGGGTCCCAATTACAGAGTCGAGCGCGCCGCCCACGATCCACCCCAGCTGAAAGATCAGCACGACCATGAAGAAGATCCCCATCACGCGGCCGCGCATCTCAGGGGCGGCATGCGTCTGGATCGTGGTCGGAACCAGGATAAACATCACGCCCGACGACAAACCGGTCACGAAGAGGCTCGCCAGCGCCATCCAGTACCACGGTGATACCGCGCAGAGCGCGAGGCCACCGGCGGACACAACCGAGGACGCGATGATCAGCAGGCCCTTGCGCCGGATGCCGCCGGTCGCAGTGAGCGCTATCGAGCCGATGAGCGACCCGGTTCCCTGAGCGAGCAGCAACTGGCCATATCCGGTGCTGCCGACGTCGAAGATCGACCTGGCAAACAGGGGGATCATCGCCAGTGCGATGCCGCTGAACAGCGACCCCATGCCCACTATCAGGAGCCACCGGATCGCAGGCGTCCTCGCGACGTAGCTCAACCCGGCCCTCATGTCCGCCACGATGCTCCGTGATACCGCCGCTGGCACCCCGCGTGTCGAGGACGGGATGATCGCCAGGAACGACGTGCCGTAGAGCACAACCAGCAGCCAGAACGCCCATTCGAGGCCGAGCGAGATCAGATAGCCGCCCAATGCCGGGGCCGCAATGTTGGCGACGTTGGATATCGCCGTATTGAGCGACGCCGCGCTGAGCAGCTTTTCGCGTCCGACGATATCCATCGCGTAGGTCTGGCTCGCCGGGTTGTGGAAGGCGAACGCCGCACCCATCACCAGCCCGACCGGTATCAGGTGCCACCATAGGATTACGTCGAGCGAGACGAGCAAAGCCGACACGATCATCATCGAGACGATGACGAACCGGGACACGATGATGATCCGCCAGCGTTCCTTGCGGTCTGAAACGGTCCCGGCGTACAGCGATAGACCGATGATGGCGAACCCCGGCATGGCATTGACGACGCCGGCGTACAGGGCTGAATACGAAGACGACTCCGTCTGCTCCAGCACGAGCCACGCCTGCGCCATCTGCCGCACCTGGAAACCCGCGAAGGTCATGGCGTTGCCGATGAGCAGTAGCCGGTAGTCCAAAAGCCTGAGGACGCTCATTGAGTCGCGGAGGCGTGCCCGCCCCGCGGAAACAGCGACGGGCTGGGGCGTGGCCGGCGGCGCGGCCACCGTGGCAGATGTGGTTTTCACAATCGATCAAGGTTACCCCAGCCGGACGCGATCAACGTAGAATCCGCGCACCACCGCGCGCCATGGGAGGGAGCCAGGCCGATGAAGATCAAGGACGTCAAAACCTGGGCGGTCGCAAACCCGCCGCCGCATCACGGTGGGCCCTGCTGGGTCTTCGTGAAGCTGACCACCGATAACGGCGTCTATGGATATGGCGAGGCGTACGGCGTGCCATTCGCCCCGAGCAAGGTCCGGCTGTTGATCGAAGACGTGGCCCAGCGGCTCGTCGTTGGCCGCAGCCCGTTCGACACGGAGACGATCTGGCGCCTGATCTACTCAAGCGGGTTCTCGCAGCACCCCGAAACCACGCTGGGCGGTGTGAAGAGCGCACTGGAGATCGCCTGCTGGGACATCGTTGGAAAGGCGCTCGACCAGCCCGTCTACACC
>JACPRT010000143.1 GCA_016189845.1 Chloroflexota bacterium
CGACGCAGCGACGGGAAGAAGATCGAGAAAACCTGCGCAGTCTGGACGTGGTGGACCACGGCCTTGAGATCGAGACCGACGTCTCCGTTCAAGCTTCCAATCCTCCTTCGCCCGACCCAGCGCCCTTCCGTGCGCATCTATCCATTATGAGCGCCCCAACTCTCTCACGGTGTCGACAAATGCCGGCAGTACCTTCTGCCAGTCGCCGACGACCCCGAAGCGAGCGTCCTTGAATATGTTAGCGTCGGGGTCCTTGTTGATAGCCACGATCGCCTTCGCGCCGGAACAGCCAGCCATGTGCTGGCTTGCACCCGAAATGCCCACCGTTATGTACACGCGTGGCCCGATGCTCTTGCCGGTCAGGCCAACCTGGTGCGAATGGTCGATCCAACCCGCATCGCAAGCTGCCCGTGATGCTCCCAGAGCGCCCCCGAGCACGTCCGCCAGTTCCTGAAGGCGTTTGAACGGCTCCGGACCGCCAAGTCCTCTGCCGCCTGCGACCACGACCTCCGCGTCCTCCAGGCGCACGCCCTGGCGGGACTCCTTTGCGGTCTCGACAAGGCGCGCTCGCACCCGGTTGTCTGGAAGGTCTATCCCAACCGTCCTGATTTCCCCCACGCGCGCACCCGTGGGCGCGAGCGGCTCGAAAATCTTTGGCCTGAGGATCACGATCTGCGGCCGCTTATCCTTGAACCGGTAAACGGCCATCGCATTGCCGCCATACACCGGGCGAGTCACGACCACGTTGCCGCTCGGCTTGTCGAGCGCGAGGTCGATGCAGTCCTGCGCCACCGGCACGCCGAGGCGAAAGGCTACCCGCGGCGCCACGTTGTACCCGAAATCTGTGCGCGCGACGAAGACGACGTCGGGGCGTTCCTGGCCCAGGAAGGTGGCGAGGGCGAAAACTGCGGCGTCGAAGCCGCCGGCGCCACCGTCTCTCAACGACGGGTGCTGGAGCGCAATGACAGCCGGCACGCCGAGGTCGAGAGCGGTCTGCGCCGCTTTGCCAGCGTCGTCGGCCAGCAGCACGACCACCGGAAGCTGATCGCTGATCTTGCGCGCGGCCGAAAGCAGCTCGGCCGTGATGCCTGCCAGGCTGCCGTTCTGGACTTCGCCGACAACTACGACACGTGGTGGCATGCTCAGATCAGCCTGGCCTCGCGTAGTCGCATGGCGAGTTTTCGGCCCGAGTCGGCCTCATCCTCGCCCTTGACTATCTCCACTGTTCGATGCCGTTCCGGCACGAACAGGCGCTCCAGGTTCATTTCGGGAGCGAGGGACGCCGCATCGACACCGATATCCGTGAGCTTCCATCTGATCGGCTGCTTGCGCGTGGCAGCCATGATCCCGCGCAGCGTCGGGTACCGCGGCTCACCAAGTTCGTTCGATACGGTGACAAGCGACGGCAGCGGCGCTTCAACGACCTGGTAGCCGTCGGTGAGAGACCGCTCGATTCGCGCCGCGCGCCCGTCTTTCGGGACGTCGACCCGGCGTGCGAGCGTCACGCACGGGATGCCCAGCACCTCCGCCAGACCGAGGGGCACATGCGCGTTGTCCCAATCGGACGCCTGACGGCCACAGAGGATCACGTCGAACGGGCCTGCCTTTCTGATGGCGCCCGCCAGCACCTTGACCGTCGCACCGGGATCGATGTCCGCCAGCGCGGCGTCTTCGACCAACGTGAGGACGTCTGCGCCCATCGACAGTGGCTTCTTTACGACCTCCATCACGAACGATGGCCCGGCGCTGATGATCGTGATCTCGGCCGCGCCCGCATGCGCGTCCTTGATCCGGAGCGCGGCTTCGGTGGCGTGGAGATCGAAACCATTCACGACCGGCGGAATGCCGGTGGGTGGGACGACGCGTTTGTTCGCCTCGTCGATCTTAAAAGTCGACGCCGGGGCGTCGGGATCGGGCACCTGCTTCACACAGACGGCAATTCGCAGGGCCACCTGGAGTCCTTGTCTGTTCTAAATTCTTCGAACCTGCAACCTATCACCCGACCATGGGGCCGTCAAACGTCGCCGACGCTATACTCGGTTGCTGCAATGAATTCCCTGGTTGCCGGCGCGCGCGGCGTCGGTATCGACCTCGATTCTGCCCAGCAAGCCGCTTTTCAGTCGTATTTCCGGCTGTTGGACGAGCGCGGCCGAATCGTCAACCTGACGGCCATCCGGGGGTGGGAGGCGGTCCGCGAAGAGCTTTTTCTCAGGTCGCTCCGGGTCCTCGCCGTGGATGAGTCTCCAATTCCGCAAATGGTCCGCGATCGCGGTCTTGGTCTGGCCGCGATCGATGTCGGAAGTGGCGCCGGAGTGCCCGGACTCGTGTTGAAGATCGCTCTTCCGCTGCTTTCGATGACTTTGCTCGACGCTACACGCAAGAAGACGGACTTCCTGGCCGACGTCGTGCGGGAACTGGGGCTCGATGGCGTCAGGATCGTGAATTCGAGGGCCGAGGAAGCAGCGCATGACCAGACGCTTCGAGAAGCATTCGACGTCGTGCTTGCACGGTCGCTTGCCCGGCTGCCCGAGCTGGTCGAGCTCACCGTACCCTTCTGCCGGATCGGCGGCATGGTCGTCGCGCCCAAGGGCGCGGACCCGGGCGAGGAAGTGGCTGCCGCCAGCTATGCAGCCCGGGAGCTGGGCGCCATGCCGCCGAGGGTGGTCCGCGTGGACTTGCCCGGCGCTGCGCCCGCTGACTCCGTGATCATCCTGCGCAAGACTACGACGACTCCCAGGCGCTACCCGCGAAGGCCGGGGCTTCCGCACCAGCGACCACTTGTCGCCCGGACGCAGCGCCCACGATGAAAACGACAACACCTGGTCCTTCGGACCGAACCACCGCCGTCCCGGACAATGCCGCCGCAGCCAGTCCAGCAACCGGCGCAGGCGCCGAGCCATCCCTTCGTCGCCGGGTCTTTTCACTGCCGACTCTGCTCGCAACCGTGATAGCCGTAACAGTTCTCGCACTGGCCGCGTGGCGATTCTTCGACGTCGACTGGTCGAGTCTGCGTACGCAGGTCCTTTCGATGAATCCGCTCAAATATTCCCTCGCGCTGGCGCTGTACTACCTCAGCTTCCTGTTCCGGGGCCTGCGATGGCGTCTGATTGCGAGGACGGCAGGCTTCGGGTCCACACCGGGTGTGAAGGCGCCGTCGACCCTCGCGTGCTCAGGGATCATCCTCATGGGCTGGTTCGCGAATTCGGTCGCGTTCCTCCGGCTGGGCGATGCGTATCGCGGTTATGGCCTCTCGAAGGAGACCGGAGCTTCGATCCCGGTAAGCCTCGGCACTGTGCTGGCGGAACGAATTCAGGACATGATCGCCGTGCTGCTGGTCCTGTTGGGCGCCACGCTTGCGCTGGCCTTCACGCAGGAGGTAACCGCTCCAGGAGTTGTGATCGGGGTCGCGTTTGCACTGGTAGGGGCGCTCGTGGCCGGCCTGCTGGTGATGCGCATCTGGGGCGAACGCTTCTCAAAGCTTCTGCCGAATCGGCTCCGGTCCTCGTACCTGAATTTTCAGACTGGCGCGCTCGCCAGCTTCCGCACTCGCTCGCTACCCGTGCAATTCGCCCTTGGGACTGCGGGTTGGGTGCTCGAAGTGGCCCGCCTCTACTTCGTAGCAGAAGCGATCGGGATCGACGTCTCGTTCACCGTCGCTGCGTTTGCGGCACTGGCGAATGCCATGCTTTCCACGATTCCCACCCCTGGCGGATTCGGGTTTGTCGAAGGCGGACTTGCGGGGGTACTGATCCTGCTTGGACTCAGCCACACCGACGCGTTCGCCTTGACGCTCGTGGACAGATCGATATCGTGGGTCAGCGTGATCGTGTTCGGCGGCCTGACTTTCTTCTTGTGGCACACGGTGCGGAACAGACCTAATCGCCAGATTCCGCGCACACCCGTCGCGACCCCCACCCGGAGCCCCTTCTGATACCATCGATTTCTGGCGGTCCCAGACGCCGCCGAGATACCGTGGGGCTGTAGCTCATCTGGGAGAGCGCTTCAATGGCATTGAAGAGGTAAGGGGTTCGAGTCCCCTCAGCTCCACCAGACCAATAGCGAAGTCGGCGGCCAATTATTGGCCGATTTTCGGGTCCATTCAAGGACTGGATCAACGCGCCGGCATTCCCCTCCAGTCCC
>JACPRT010000008.1 GCA_016189845.1 Chloroflexota bacterium
GTACAGGCCGTGCACGATGAGCGGCTCGCCAACGATGTTGCCGGCGGTCATGCGCGGGTTCAGCGACCCCTGTGGGTCCTGGAACACGATGCCCATCCGGCGCCGCATCCGGCGCATCTCCCCAGCGCCAAGCGTAGTGAGTTCCTGGCCCTCGAAACGGATGGAGCCCTGGGTTGGCCTGGTGAGCATCATCACAGCCCGACCAGTGGTGGTCTTGCCGGACCCGCTCTCGCCAACCAGTCCCAGCGTTTCGCCTGGCTTCACTGTGAAGCTGATGCCGTCGACCGCCTTCACGACGCCCACCCGCCGCTGGAGGACGAAGCCCCTGGTCACCGGAAAGTGGACCCTGAGGTCGGTGACCTCAAGGAGTGGAGCGACGCCGTCCGACGTCGAGCCTGGCGTGGCAATGGAAGGCGAAGGTGGAGTCCGGGTTGCGGTCGTCATCGTGGAGTGCGCGTCCGGGTGGTCATCGTTTGCACCTGCGTTGCGGTTTCCATCTGATCGTAATGTCGGATCATCGATAATCGGGCGCCGCGTTCACCACGGTGGGCTCTGCTCATTGGGCCGCCACCCGCTTCTTCAGCTCCACCCGCGCATGCTCCCAGCATGCCGATGTATGGGTCTTGCCGACATCGAGCAGCGGAGGGTCATCGACCGCGCACCGCTCCACGGCCCAGTCGCACCGGTCCCGGAACGCGCAGCCCGCAGGAAGATTCATGAGGCTTGGGATCTCGCCTCGGATCGGCGCTAGCCGGGCCGTGGTCGCCACATCGAGGCGAGGCACCGACTGCAGCAGCCCCACCGTGTACGGGTGCTTCGGAGTCCCGTAGATGTCCTCTGCGTCGCCGGCCTCTCGGATCTTGCCCGCGTACATCACGTTCACGCGGTTGGCGTAGCGGGCGACCACGCCCAGGTTATGGGTGATGATGATCAACGAGGTGCCGAACCGAACCGTCAGGTCCTTCATCAGTTCCAGGATTTGCGCCTGGATCGTCACGTCGAGGGCGGTCGTCGCCTCGTCGGCGATCAGGATTTTCGGGTTGCAGCTCAGCGCCATTGCGATCATGACCCGCTGGCGTTGCCCGCCAGACATCTGGTGCGGATAGCCCCGCAGACGGCTCTCGGGGTCGGGGATCCCGACTATTTCTAGAAGCTCGCTCGCCCGGGCGTTCGCCTGCCTGCGCGTCATCGACATGTGGAGCTCGAGCGGCTCCGTCAGCTGGCGCTCGATGGTGAGCACCGGGTTCAGCGACGTCATCGGCTCCTGGAAGATCATGGCGATTTCGCTGCCCCGCACCTTGCGCATCTCCGCGTCGGACACCTGGAGCAGGTCGACCCCGTTGAAGATGACCTGGCCGCCGACGATCCGGCCTGGCGGGTCGGGGATGAGGCGCATGATCGAGAGCGCCGTGACGCTCTTGCCACAGCCGCTCTCGCCGACGAGTCCCAGAGTCTCGCTCTCTCGCAGGTCGAACGACACGCCGTCGACCGCCTTCACCACGCCCCCTGGCGAGTAGAAGTAGGTCTGGAGGTCCTTGATCTGCAAAAGCGGGCCATTGTTCGAGGCGCCGTTCGAGGTCCCCGAGCCCTTCTGCCCGGCCGTCTTACCGTTCGTTTTGCCGCTTGTCATTCGCCTACCCTACATGGTCGCAACAGGTCGCACTTGCGTTTGCTGGGCGCTACCTTACCTGATTTCGACTCCGACAACCACGTCGACTCCCGCCTCCACAGGAGATCCGAATAATGGCCACCCAGCCTGTCGCTTCTACGCCTGCTCGCGCTCGATTCGGCCGCGCAGCTTCGGGTCCAGGTAGTCGCGCAGAGCGTCCCCGATCAGCACGACGGCCAGCACCGTGACCGTGAGGAACAGCCCCGGGAAGAAGGCGATCCAGAAAGCGACCTGAACGTAGCCCTGCCCGGTCCCAACGATGTTGCCCCAGCTGGGGATGAACTCGGGCGTGCCCGCGCCCAGGAAGCTCAAGGATGCCTCGGCCAGGATGGCGGAGGCCAGCGTAAAGGTCGCCTGCACCATGACCAGACCAAGCGTGTTAGGCGCGATGTGTATGAACAGCACCCGGGGCATCCGTGCGCCCATGGCACGGGCCGCGTCTACGTAGGCGGTCTCCCGCAACAGAAGCACCGCGCCCCGGATGAGGCGAATCTTCCCTGCAGTGCCTGTGATCGACAGCGCAATGATCACGTTTTGCACCGAAGATCCCAGCAGCGCGATGAGGGCCAGCGCAAGCAGGATCGTAGGGAATGACAGCAGGCCATCGACCGCGCGCATCAGAATGTTGTCGAGCACGCGCACGTACCCGATCACCAGTGCCAACGACGTGCCGATCACGGTCGTGATGAGCGTCACTGAACCCGCCACGATGAGCGACAGACGGGCGCCGGCGATCGTACGGTCGAAGACGTCCCGGCCCGATGTGTCGGTGCCAAACCAGTGCTGGGCGGACGGCGCCAGCAGGCGATTGACTGGATCGACCCTTGTGTATTCGGTGCGGGCGAGCGTC
Organism: Chloroflexota bacterium; assembly: GCA_016189845.1. GTDB lineage: Bacteria > Chloroflexota > Dehalococcoidia > Lucifugimonadales > Lucifugimonadaceae > VGZT01. The sequence continues at coordinate 2,520 of JACPRT010000008.1, forward strand.
GGACCGAAGATCGCCAGGAACACCATGATCGACATGATCACGATGCCGATCATCACCGGCGGCTCATTGCGGGTGAGCCGCCAGGCGCCTCTGCGGAGCCCACGCAGACGCTGGCCCCATGTCGGGGCAAGCCTGACCGCGCCCGGTCGCGCCGTCGCCGCGTCCATCAGTGTTTCTGGCCCCGCGCCGCGAGCCTCAACCGGCAACCTGATATTCGATCCGGCGGGTGTTGCTCACCCTCCGCGACGCATCGAGCACTTTCATCGACACTAGATTCCCGTTCGAGTCATAGTCGAGAATCACGCCCGGCTTGTCTTCGTCGCTGTCCACGATCGAGGCGTCATCCTTCAGCACGATACTGAGCGTGTCAGTTTGCCATCGTACGAGACCTTCACGGAGTTGCCCTCCTGTACTTTTCAATGTTGCTCGTCCTATAAGCAGTGACCACCTCCGCGGGGACGCGGTCCAGAACATTCCTGACGACATCGGACGGGATGTTACGACCGGTGATTTCATACAGCGCGTGCTCGGTGAGGGCGTACTCGGTGATAGGCGGCGCCGTCAGCGCGTCCATCAGTACCTGATCCTTGGATCGACGTAGGCGTAGACGATGTCGACCACCAGATTTACGAGGATGTAGAAGGTGGCCACAGACATCAGGAGCGCCTGGATGATCGGATAGTCGCGGCGGGCGATCGCTTCGACGAGCATGCGGCCGAGCCCTGGAATGCCAAAAACCCTCTCGGTGACGACGAAGCCGGTCGCGAGGCTCGCCATGGCCGCCCCGATGACCGTGATCACCGGGATCGCGGCAGGCCTGAATGCATGCCGAATGAACACCCTGAACTCCGCCAGCCCCTTCGCCCTCGCCGTGCGGATGTAGTCCTCGCGCAGCACCTCGAGCATCGCCGAGCGCGTGATGCGTGAGATGAAGGCCGAGGCAAGGACGCTGTTGACGAGCACCGGCAGGAACATGCTGTGCAGGTGTTTGATGATGCCGTCGCCGATCGGGGAGTACCCGATCACCGGAAACCACCTGAGGTTGACGGCGAGGCCCCAGATCAGGATAAAGGCCAGCCAAAAGCCAGGCGTAGCGAAGCCGAGCACCGCGAACAGCATCAGCCCACGGTCGAGCCTCGCCCCTGCCTTCCACGCGGCCAGCATCCCGGTCGAGACGCCCAGAAGCGCCGACAGGAAGATCACCTGGATACCCAGGGAGATGGTCGGCTGGAGACGAGGGGCCATCAGTTCGCGGATCTCGCGCTTGGAGAAAATCGAGGTCCCGAGGTCGCCCTTGAGCATGCGAAGGAACCATCGGCCGAGCTGGATGTGGTAGGGCTGGTCGAAACCGAGCTGGTGACGGATCTGCTCGAGTTGCTCGGGCGATGCCTCGTCGCCCCCGATGATCGCGGCCGGATCCCCGGGCGCCACATAGAGGAGTGAAAACGTGACGACCCCGACGATGAGGATCACCGGGATCGACGTCAGTACTCGCTGCGCTATGTAAGCCCACATGAAAACGAGCCTCGCTGGCGGGTGAGGATATCAGCCCGTCGAGCGCAGGTATACGCCGCCCGTGGTTGCCCGTCGCTGACGCCCTGCGAGACGCGCTGGTCGTTGACCTCTTACAGCCGGACACGATGCGCGAACTGGCCGCGCGGCCGAAGCGACTGCGCGACCCCGTGACAACGAGCCGGCGCCGGTCGGTGATCCGGGCCTTCGGCTGTCACGCGATGGGCAAGGGTTTGATTCGGGATACCCTCGGGCCAATCTCCTGTGCCGCATCCCACAAGTCGACTGCGCGTTGAGCGTCCAGCCAGAACTCAGGCGAGTTGCCAAAAAGGCGAGAAAACCGAAGCGCCATCTCCGGGCTGACCGCCCGGCGTTCCCGCAAGAGCTCGTTAATCGTCTGGCGCGACACCTCCAACGCTTCGGCAAGGCTCGACACCGTGAGTCCATACTCGGGTAAGAAATCCTCTCGAAGCATCTCGCCGGGATGAATTGGGCGAATCTCGCGCCGGCCTGTATTAGTGATGCTCATGTCGCGTCTTCCTCAGTGATAGTCCGTGATCTCAACGTCGTA
>JACPRT010000102.1 GCA_016189845.1 Chloroflexota bacterium
CCCTGGCGACCGGATCGAGTTGTCAGCCGACGCCGGTCAACCGGCGACGGAGCATGAGGCGGCGCCCGCGACCGACATCCGCGTCGCCTACGAGGACGATTGGCTCCTCGTCGTCGACAAGCCGGCTGGCATCACCGTGCATCCCGGCGCAGGCAGCCGCGGCCGAACGATGGTCGACGCGTTGGTGGAGATGCGGCCGCAGATCTCAGGAGTCGGACCCGATCCCGCACGTCCCGGGATCGTCCATCGCCTCGACAAGGACACATCGGGACTTCTTGCGGTCGCAAAGACCGCAGAGGCGCATGAACGGCTCGCGGCCGCGGTAAAGGGTCGTACGATCATCCGCCGTTACACGGCGCTCGTATGGGGCAGGGTCGTTCCGGAAGGGGGCATCATCGATGCGCCGGTCGGGCGCCATCCCACTCGACGCCAGCGACAGGCGATTACGGCAGCCGGGAAACCCGCCAGGACCGGCTACCGTGTCCTGCGCTACCTGCCGGGCACGTCCCTGGTGTTGTGCACATTGCAGACGGGGCGAATGCACCAGATCCGGGTCCATATGGCAAGCATCGGATTCCCGGTGGTGGGCGATCCCACGTACGGACGCCCGGGATTCGGACTCAAACGCCAGTTCCTCCACGCCTCATACCTGGCGTTCGATCACCCGTTCACGGGCGAACGCATCGAAGCGGAGTCGCCATTGCCTGCCGATCTCCGGTCTGCATTGCAGGCAGCTGAGGTCTGAACGTCTAGAATCGCGAGAGAATGACTACAGGATCGGGAACCTCTCCTCAATCCGGCGCGCCCATGCGGGTCCGCTTCGCGCCGAGCCCCACCGGGGCGCTTCACGTCGGCACCGTGCGCACGGCGCTCTACGACTGGATTCTCGCCCGCAAGACGGGCGGACGGTTCATCCTGCGCATCGAGGACACCGACCAGGAAAGGTTCGTTCCCGAGGCCGAACAAATCATCTTCGAGTCCCTGCGATGGATAGGGCTGGACTGGGACGAAGGCCCGGGGGTCGGCGGCCCCCATGCCCCTTACGTGCAGACCCAGCGACGGGAGCTCTACCAGGCCGCGGCCAGGCGACTCATCGAGTCCGGGGCGGCCTACGAGTGCGACTGCTCCCCGGAGCGGCTGGAAGAGGTCCGCAAGAAACAGGAGGCGCTCAAGCTCGCGCCCGGGTACGACGGCAAGTGCAGGCGCAGGGACCCGGCCGAACTCGCGGAGTCGCGCCGGCAGGGCCGGCCGGTCGTGGTCCGGATGAAGCTGCCGCCGGCAGGCGACGTTTCATTCGTCGACCTCGTCCGCGGCAAAGTGACGTTCAGCTGGGCGACCATGAGCGACTTCGTGATCCTCAAGTCCGACGGCCTGCCCACGTACCACCTTGCCGTGGTGGTCGACGACCACGACATGAAGATCACACACGTGCTGCGGGGTGAGGAATGGATCGCCAGCACGCCCCGGCACGTCCTCATACACGAGAAGCTCGGATATCAGATGCCGGTGATGGTTCACTTACCGCTGTTGCTGGCGCCCGACCGGTCCAAGCTCAGCAAGCGGCATGGCGCGACATCGGTGAACGAATTCCGGGACGCCGGGTTCCTGCCGGAAGCCATGTTCAACTTCCTGGCGCTCATGGGCTGGTCGCCGGGCGACGACCGGGAAGTGATGACCCGCCAGGAGATCGTCGACGCCTTCTCGCTCGATCGGATCAAGGACTCGCCGGCGATTTTCGACAGGACCAAGCTCGAATGGATGAACGGGGTTTACATTCGCCAGCTCACGCCGCGGCAACTCGCCGAGCGGCTGATTCCGTTCCTCGAGCAGAGCCCGGGCGGCCTCCCGCCTTCGGTCCCCCGCCCGTTGGATATCGGATACCTGGAGAAGTCGGTCCCGCTCGTGCAGGACCGCCTCAAGACGCTGCGCGACGCGGCAGACCTGATCGACTTCCTCTACGCGCCAGAAATCCGGCCCGAGCCGGCGGAGGTGGTCCAGAAGGGGATGACCGTGGCGACCACCGCCAGCTCGCTGGGACGATCGCTCCAGGTGCTACGGGAGGCGGAGCCCTTCGAGCACCCGGTCTTGGACGCTCGCCATCGCGCATTGGCGGAGGAGCTGGGGCTCAAGACGGGCCAGCTGTTTGGCGCCCTGCGAGTGGCCATCACCGGCAAGAAGGTCGCTCCTCCCCTGTTCGAAACGATGGAAGTGCTCGGCCGCAAACTGTGCGTCGAAAGGGTAGAGCGGGCGATCGACGCGCTGGGCAGATCCGAAGCGCGGGCGTGACCCGCGGTACCTGTAAGTGCGTCCACCCGGGCGCCACGCTTGACCGCACGTATGCCGCCACCTAGACTTTCTAATTGCCCGCTAATCATTCATCGAATCCAGGACAGGAGCAGCAATTTGGCAGAGGTCCGCTCGGCAGAAGGCGAGAGTTTCGAGAGTCTCCTGAAGCGCTTCACGAAGCGTGTGCAGGAGGAAGGGATCATCTCCAAGACCCGCCGTCGCCAGCACTTCACGAAGCCCAGCGTGCTGCGCAAGAAGAAAGCCGCCGCAAAGTTCCGGAAGAGCGTGAAGACCCAGCGCAAAAACATGTAGGGCGGTAACCGCCCCGGACGCGATCTGGACCCTCAGCCGGAGGGTCCCTTTGTTTTCTTCCGGTGAAACCGGACATGGGTGAGGGATAGTGCGCTTCGGTATCGTTGTGTTTCCTGGCACATGGAGCGACGGCGACTGCTTCCATGCGGTCAAGAACGTCCTTGGCCAGGACGCCGAATACGTCTGGCATAAGGAGCGTGACATCGACCGGTTCGATGCGATCGTTCTGCCTGGCGGCTTTTCCTACGGGGACTACCTGCGATGCGGCGCGATTGCCCGGTTTGCGCCCGTCATGGAATCGGTGGCAGAACACGTCGCCAAAGGCAAGCTGGTCCTCGGGATCTGCAATGGATTCCAGATCCTGTGTGAGGCCGGGCTGCTTCCGGGCCAGCTGATGATGAACGACCACCTGGAGTTCCGGTGCGCCTGGGTAAACCTTAGTGTCGAGAACAATGAGACCCGTTTCACGCACCTCGCGAAGCGACATCAGGTCCTGCGAGTCCCGATCTCACACGGCGAAGGCAACTACACGGCCGACGCCGAGACGATCGACGAGCTGGAACGTGAGCGCCGCATCGTTTTCAAGTACTGCACGCCGAAAGGCGATGTCACGCAGGACGCGAACCCCAACGGGTCGATGAAGAACATCGCAGGCATCATGAACGAGCGAGGGAACGTGCTGGGGATGATGCCGCACCCGGAGCGTTGCGTTGAGCCGCTGCTCGGCGGCGCCGATGGGCGCGTAATCCTCGAGTCGATGTTCACGCCGACGAGGATGCTGGCGCGCACCTGAGCGCCCGCCGATCCTCACGCCCGCGAGGCGATACGGCCTTCGAGGCAACCGATCGCCAGTCCAGGTACATTCCGGGACGCAAAAGGCTCCGGCGGAACCCGCCGAGGCCTTTATCGGGTAGAGCCTGAAAGGGTCATCGGGGACTCGGTCCACGGGGACCTCGAAACCGCTCTTCCACGCTGCTACGAATGCCTTCAATCCCTTGGCGTCGGTGATCCGTCCGACATGCCGACGTGGCTGCCTCTGCGAACTCAACCCGACCTATGGATTGCTGTTCTGGCTGAATACGGGCCACACCCGCTACGGCAGCGCGCCAGAGTCAACATTCGCCGCTGCCGGGGCCGGCGGCAACTGCGTGGTCGTCGACCCCGAACATCGGATGGTCGCCGTGACGCGTTGGTGCAGCGACGTCAAGGGCGTCATCGGGCGGGTGGTGTCGGCGGTCGTCTGACAGGCCCGGACGCCGTTCAGGTCGGGCGGCGGACCTCGCTGCCGCGGTCTACCCGGCCGCGGGCTGCGGGGCGCCCAGCTTCTCAATCTTCACGGCGCAGGCCTTGAACTCGGGCGTCTCGGTGATGAAATCGAAGGCGTCGTTCGTCAGGTCGTTCGTCCTTGTGAGCTTGGGAAAGGCGAAGCTCATGAAGACCGCACCCCTGGGCGACCGATCGGTGACCTTTGCGTTGACTTCGACGTTCCCGCGCCGGGAGGAGACGCGGACGACCTCGCCGTCCTCGATCCCCAGGACCTCGGCGTCGTGCGGGTTGATCTCCGCCCATTCGTGAGGCACGAGCAACTCAAATCCGCTAGCGCGGCTCGTCTGCGTCCCCGTGTGGTAAGTGACACGGCGGCGTCCCGTGGTGAGCACCATCGGGAAGTCGGCGTCCGGCTCCTCCGCGGGTGGGATGTGGTCTACCGGCGCGAAGTACCCGGGCAACCCCGAAGAGAACTCGTCGGCATGGAGATATGGCGTCCCTGGGTGGTCCTTCGTCGGGCATGGCCACTGAAGCCCGCCCTCCTTCTCCAGCCGCTCGTACGACACGCCGGAAAGGATGGGCGCCAATGACGCAATTTCATCCCAGATCTCCGAGGGAGACGCAAGCGACTGCGGCCGCTCCAGGCGCCTGAAGAGCTCGAGGAATATCTGCCAGTCGGGCCTGGCCTCTCCGGGCGGATCGACGGCCTTCCGTACGCGCTGGACACGACGTTCGCTATTCGAGAACGTGCCTTCCGTCTCGGCGAAGGCGGCGGCCGGTAGCACGACGTCCGCCAGCTGGGCCGTCTCGGTGAGGAAGATGTCCTGGACGACCAGGAAATCGACTGTCCGGAGCGCTCGCTCGACATGTGACGCGTTGGGATCCGAGACGACAGTGTTTTCGCCCATGATGTAGAGGGCCTTTATCTTGCCCCGCAGAATCTGGTCGATGGCCGTGATCTTGGTGACTCCGCGGCGCTTGGGCAGAGTGACACCCCACGCCTTTTCGAACTTCCCCCGGACTTCCGGCTTCTCCAGTTTCTGGTAGCCAGGCAAGTCGGTCGGGATCGCCCCCATGTCGCTGACGCCCTGGACGTTGTTTTGGCCGCGGAGCGGGTTCACGCCGGAGTTGGGCACGCCAAAGTTGCCGCACAGCATCGCCAGGTTCGCGATCGCCTGCACGTTGTGAGTCCCGCACGAGTGCTCGGTGATTCCGACCGTGTAGCAGACTGCGGCCTTTGGCGATGCGGCGGCGTACTCCCGGGCTGTCGCGACGATCTCCTCCGCCGACAGCCCTGACACCTCGGCGGCGTATTCGGGCGTGTACATCTCCACGTGCCGGGCCAGAGCGTCGAAACCTTCCGTGCGGTTCTTTACGAACTCCTCGTTGTAGAGGTTCTCCTTGATGATCACGTGCGCCATCGCATTGAACACTGCGATGTCGGTACCGATCTTTAGCTGCAGGTGCCGCCTGGCGAATCGAGTCAGCTCTATCTTCCTTGGATCGATGACGACGAGGCCGGCCCCATTCCGCACGGCCCGCTTCATCCGAAGGGCGATCACAGGATGGGTCTCGGTCGTGTTTGAGCCCGCGACGATGAGGAATTTGACGCCAGCAAGCTCCTCGATGGAGTTGCTCATTGCGCCCCGCCCTATCATGACCGCCAGACCGGCGACCGTTGGGGCGTGTCAAGTACGTGAGCAGTTGTCGACGTTGTTCGTGCCGACCGCGGTGCGGGCAAGCTTCTGGAGCAGGTAGTTCGACTCGTTGGTGCACCGAGCCGAACACCAGAACGTGGTCGCGTCGGGTCCTTCCTCCGCGACGATCTGCTTGACCCGGGACGCGACCAGGTCGAGCGCCTCATCCCAGGTGGCCCGCTCGAGGACCCCGGACTTGCCTCCCCTGCGGATGAGCGGAAACTTGAGCCGCTCTTCGCTCTTCACGAACTCCCAGGACCCGAACTGCCCCTTCACGCAGAGCGACCCGCGGCTGGGAGCGGAAAAGTCCGGCTCCGATCCCATCAGCCGGCCGTCCTGAGTCAGCAGATGGATACCGCAGCCGACGCCGCAATACGGGCAGATGGTCTTTGTCCGCTCCACCTTTGCGGCCACGGTCTTGCCGACGATCTTGCGATCCGTCAGCGCGCCGGTCGGACACGTGTTGACGCACTGGCCGCAGAACGTGCAGGGGCTTTCGAGCAACAGGTTATTGACAAACGTGTGAATACGGCTGCCCTGCCCTCGTCCGGCAACCGTGATGGCCGACGCCATCTCCCAGTCGTTGCAGATGTTGGTGCACCGGTAGCTGGCGATGCAGAAGTCATAGTCACGCTGGATGAAGGGGTTGGGGTCGTCGGCCTTCTGGCGGGACTTGAGCCGCGGGAAG
>JACPRT010000103.1 GCA_016189845.1 Chloroflexota bacterium
ACCTTGGCGCCGGGCTCGCGCAGTGCCTTGGCCAGCTCATCAACGTGTGGTCCGGGGGCCTGCCGGTCGTAGTCATCACGTTCCACGGCGACACCGGGAGCTTCGCCGATCGCGTGATTTTGGACCTCGGTCACAACGTCGGCCCGACATGGCTCTCGACGCCGTTCACCAAGGCCAACTGGACCGTGATCGAGCCCGAGGGTATCCCTGCCGCGGTCGACCGTGCGATACGAGTGGCGTCTACGCCTCCAATAGGCCCGGTCCACCTCGCCATCTACGACCGGCTGCTCACGTACAAGCAATCGAACTCGACCCTGATCGAGGACGCACCTGCTCGTGCACGGCCGGGCTATCCTGCCGACGCCGACCTTGAAGAGATAGCTCTGGCGCTCCACTCCGCGGAGCGGCCACTGGTGTACGTCGGAGATGGCGTCTGGAAGAGCGGGGGCGAGGCCCAGCTGCGAGCTGTCGTCGAGCGATTCGGCGTACCTGTGGTCAGCATGGGCAACGACCTGCGAAGCATCCCGGTGGCTCACCCCCAGCACTGCGGGAGACTCCAGCCGGCGGCAAGCGCCTACAAGCCCGATGTCATCGTCTGTATCGGCGCCCGCCACAACGGCAGCGGCAATGCCGCCGACTACGAGGCGCTCCTGGGCGCAAAGCGCGTGCTGGCGATCGGCCACGACGTCGACAACCTTACGAACTTCCCGGGCGTATCGCACACGGTCCTGGCGGACGAGAAGCGAGCGCTGGAGCGCCTGGAAGCGCTGGTTGCAAGCGAGTATGAACCTGCCCGATATGCGAAGCGCCGCGCAACAGCGGTCGAGCTAGGTCGAAAGATGCGCGAGACACGCAGGACCAGGCTGATGCCGAAACCGGCCCCAGCCGTCGTCAGGCCTGCGGTGCTGCTCGACGCCCTGCAGAGCTCCCTGGAGGATCTGGGCGGCGGGATCGTCATCACGGAGCAGTTCGCTGCGCCACTCGACTGCGTGTCCGAACGCGAGGGCGGCGGAGCGACCGATTTCCTGCGGCCCGCAGGCAACTCCGAGGGCTACGGGATGGGTGCACCAATCGGCGCAAAGCTGGCGGCGCCCGACCGGCCTGTGGTTGGCCTCGTGGGCGATGGCTCGGTCTACTACCACGACTCGGCATTCTGGACGGCGGCCCACCACAAGGTCCCAGTGCTCTGGGTCATCCCGAACAACGGTACGTACGGAATCGTGGCGCGCTCGTTCGGTGAAACCGGCGGCCACATGTCAAAGAGCGGCAAATACGCCGGCGTGGTGCTGAGCGGGATCGACCCCCTGAAGGTCGCCGAAGGATTCGGGGTCGAAGGCGCAAGGGTTACCGACGAGGCGAAGGTCGCGAGCGAGATCGCCCGCTGTCTGCGGCTGGTGGAGCGGGAGTCGAGACCATACGTCCTCGACGTACGCCTTCCTCTCGGCCTCCCGGATGGCGGCGTGGCGGCGGCGCAGTTTCAGATGTGACGCCGATCAAGTCTTGTCGCCGGCGGCAAGATCTGGCTAGAAGCCAAGGGCCAGGCCATCCCGGCGGGGGTCTGCCCCGCCCAGCAGCGTGTCGTATTCGGTCAGCTGGATCCCGTGCGCGCCTCCCACGAGCCTCGACCAGCCCTGGGGCAGGCGCGTGATCGTGTGCCCGCGGGCATTCAGGGCATCGACGAGTTCCTGCGGGAAGCGGCCCTCAAAATTCATCACCCCGGGCTCCTGCATCCGGAATCGAGGCGCCTCGATGGCTTCCTGCACGTTCATGCCAGAGTCGAGCACGTTGCAGATGATCTGCGCGGTCGTCTGAAGGATGCCGTAGCTCCCCGGAGTTCCTATCGACAGTCGGAGCCCGTCGTTGAGGAATACCTGTGTCGGCGATACGCAGAAGTCGACGCGTTTGCGCGGGGCGATCAGGTTGACCGAAGGCACCGTTGGGTCGATATCGAACCACAGGCACATGTTGTTGAGGAATATCCCGGTGCCTTCTGCTACGAGCCCGCAACCATAGCCGTTGCCGAGCGTCTGCGTGACGGTGACGGCGTTGCCCTCCTGATCGACCACCGCAAAGTGGGTGGTGAGGCCGTGGCGCCACCAGTCATTTCCGTCCTGCCATCTTGAGCGTGCCGCGCCTGCGGAAGTGCCTACGGCTCCAGGGCGCGCCTCGAATTGCGGCCGCTCCGAAGGTAGGCCGTCGCCCGCTGCCAGGTGTTCCCGCGGGTATCGCTGCGGCTTTTGCGCCCTGGCGGTCCGAAGGCTGATCTGCTTGCGCAGACTCGCGGCGTACTGTTTCGACAAGAGGCGCTCGATCGGGATTCCCGACATGGCCGGGTCACCGCCGTAGTCCAACCGGTCTTCGACCGCAAGTTTCACGGCTTCGATGAGCAGGTGAAGGGTGTCCTCAGCGCCATACTCCAGGTTCTCGTACCCCTCCAGGATGTTCAGCGTTTCAACAATCTGAAATCCGGAGGAATTGGGAGGCGGCACGCGCACCTCGTAGCCCCGGTAGCTGGTCGAGAGCGGCTCCTCCCATTCGGCCCTGTACGAGGCGAGGTCCTCTTGCGTAAGCAGGCCTCCCTGCTTCGCAAAGCTGTCTACGATCGACCTGGCAAGCCTCCCCTCGTAGAACACCGACTTCCCGTTTTCGGCGATCTCAGACAGCGAGCGGGCGAGGTCCGGTTGTCGGAACAAGGCGCCGGCTGGCGCAGGTTTCTCCGCGCCGCTCAGGAACGACCTACGCGTAGAATCGAACGCGGTCAGCAGGCTCCAGTTCAGGGCGAGCATCTCCGACGAGAACGGAGTCAGAGGCACGCCGTTGGCCGCCAGGTCGATGGCGTCTCTGAAAAGTCGCTTCCGTGGCAGCTTCCCGTACTTCTCGTGCCAGGTGAGCCACCCCGCGACGTTGCCAGGCACGAGCGGCGCCTTTGGCCCGATCTGCTTCGTCTGCTCGTCGTACTGGTCCGGAGTCGCGCCTGAGGCGGCGCGTCCCGAGAAGTTCAGGACCCGGGTCCGCTTTTCTCGGGCGACGTACAGAAGGGCGACGCCGATGCCGCCAACCCCCGACATGAATGGTTCCACCACGTTCAGGGTGCTGGCGACCGCCACGGCGGCGTCGAAGGCATTGCCGCCGTCCTTCAGCACGTCCAGTCCGGCCTGCGTGGATGCGGGATGCGCCGAAGCCACCATCCCTCGACGTCCGACCGCTGGGGCGCGGGTCGACCGTCCGTGGGTCGTGTCCGACGGGAAGAACTCAGCGGCCAAGGGTAGGCTCACCTTGCTGCGTTATCACAGCGTCGCCGCACCCACGCCGTTGCTCATGGCCTGACAACCATCTGAAGCTGGTTGCTGGGCTTCATCAGCTCCTGGAATGCCTTCTGGATGCCTTCCAGGGGGACAAAACTTGCCTCGGAGAGGAGCGGCTTCACCGCGATCTTTCCGGACCCCATCAGCTCCAGCGCGATCTTCCAGTCGCCCGGGGCCGACCCCCAACTCGAATGGAAGTGGATCTCTCTTGCCATCCAGTCGACCGGCAGGAGCGGGAGAGGCTCCCACGGCACTGCTACCAGCACCACCTGGCCCGACCGCCTGACCGTGTTCAAAGCCTGGTCGAGCGTGGCTTTGATCCCGGCGCAGTCGAAGACGACATCCGGGCCCAGGCCGCCGGTCAGCTCCACCATCCGTTCCGACACGTCGTCGGTAGCGGGGCTGAGGACTGCGTCGGCGCCCAGGGACGCGGCGGCCTTCGCCCTCGCCGGCGCGGGCTCGGAGACCATCACCTTCGCCGCCCCGGCTGCCCGCGCAGCCTGGATGCAGAACAGCCCGATCGGCCCTGCGCCGAGGATGCCCACGGTGTCGCCGAGCTTGAGTCCGGAGTTGCGTATAGCGTGCACCGCAACCGCACATGGTTCGGTCAGGCTGGCGGCATCATCCGGCAGGGCGGCCGGGAGCGCGATCGGCTCCCATTCCTCCATCAACACGTACTCGGCATAGGCGCGGGTGCGGCCGCCCTGGAACCCCATAGTGCGGTAGTTGAAACGCGGATGGACGCGGGCGCCAGTCAGCTCTGCCGGAGGCGGCTCGCCTCCACCGCCGACGACTCTGTCCCCTACCTTCCAGCGCGCCACTCCAGATCCGGTCTTTACGACCGTCCCGCTGAACTCGTGCCCCAGCACGCTCCCGGGACGTGCGATCTCGTACATC
>JACPRT010000109.1 GCA_016189845.1 Chloroflexota bacterium
GCTGCAGGTCGGCGATGATGCTCACCAGGTTCGCGTTTCCGCACCGCTCGCCATAGCCATTGATGGTGCCCTGCACCTGCTCCGCGCCCGCCTTCAACGCGGCGAGCGAGACGGCGACCGCGGCGTCGGAGTCGTTATGGGCGTGGATGCCAAGACGCACTTCGAGGGCGGCCTTCACCCTGGAGACGACCTCGGCCACTTCGTCGGGTAGCGTCCCGCCGTTGGTGTCGCAAAGGATGACGCACTCGGCGCCCGCATCTGCGGCTACCCGAGCGGCCTGAATCGCGTAATCCGGATTGGCCCTGTAGCCATCGAAAAAATGCTCGGCGTCGAAAAATACTCGCCGGCCGCGGCTTCGCAGGTAGCGCAGCGAGTCGGCGATCATGGCGAGGTTCTCTTCGAGCGACGTTTCGAGAACCTTGCTGACGTGCAGGTCCGACGCCTTGCCGACGATCGTGACGACGGGCGTGTCGGCCGCCAGGAGGGCCTGGATGGACACATCCGTCGAAGCTTCGCCACCGGCGCGGCGAGTGTTCCCGAACGCGACCAATACAGCTTTGCCAAGCTTCAGCCCTTGCGCCCTGCGGAAAAACTCGTCGTCTTTGGGATTCGCCCCCGCGTATCCACCTTCGATGTAGTCGACGCCCAGCTGGTCGAGCCGCCGGGCGATGGCTAGCTTGTCGTCGACCGAGACCGAAATCCCTTCCGCCTGGGTCCCGTCCCTGAGCGTCGTGTCGTAAAGCTCCACTTTGCGCATCGCGAACCTCGATTAGCTGTCCCGAGTCGACCGGTCCCGCGTTCGACGGGCAAACAAAAAAGCCCGTCCTGCCGAGGGACGGGCTCAAACCCGCGGTACCACCCTGATTGCCTCCCCCGACGTATCGGGGATGGCCTCTCTGCAAGGCACGTGTTCATGCCTCCGCGGTCGATAACGGGCCGCTGCCGGCCAGGTCTACTAGCCCCGACGCATCGGGGGTTTCGGCTGGCGGCTTCGGAGTGATCTTCGCCCGGCCGCTACGTGCTCCCTTTCACTGTCGAAGCTCGCTATGCCGGCGGCCGCCGGGCTACTCTTCTCCGTGTCGCCGGCCTGTGCGACCGGCAACGCCATCCTGCGCAGACTATCACGGCGCCAAGCTGGCAGCAACGCGGGTGGCTCCTCCCTCGCCTGCGCTTGCGATCCGCCATCGCGCTGTCATACGCTGGCCCGATGTCGCTCAGGATCGGCGCGAACCTCGCCGAACCGGCCTTGACGGCAAGCCACGCAAGGCTCGCCGAGGAGGCAGGATTCGACTTCGTCGGGGCCGGCGAACACGTCTATCGCGACGAGCGCCCGGGACCAACCCAGATCGCCCTGTCGGCGCTCGCAACAGCGGCCGGCGCAACGAGCCGCGTCGGGCTGCTGACGTCGATCGTCATCGCGCCGCTGCACCATCCTGTGATGCTCGCCAAGGAAGCGGCGATCGTCGACCTCGCATCCGGCGGCAGGCTCACGATCGGCCTGGGAGTCGGAGGCGAGTTTCCGGGCGAGTTCGCCGCGCTGGGCATCCCGCTCAACCAACGCGGCGCTCGGACCGACGAAACGGTCGAGATACTCAGAGCGCTGTGGTCCGGCGGCCCTGCAACCCACGCTGGCAAGCTCTTCTCGTTCAAGGACGTCACGCTGGATCCCGGCCCCGCGCAGCCCGGCGGGCCAAAGATCTGGATCGGCGGCCGTACCGAAGCAGCAATGAAGCGTACCGCCCGCATGGGCGACGGCTGGCTGCCCTATCTGTATCGTCCATCCCAGTACGCGCGTAGCGTGGATACCGTGAAGGGTCTCCTGGCCAGGTATGGCCGCAGGGACGACGCCTTTGGCTGGGGCCTGCATCTGATGACCGCCGTCGCCGGCACCCGCGAGGAATCGGTCCGGCTGGCGGCTGAATCGTTGAGGGCCGGGTACAAGTACGACGGCTCCTACGAGGAGCTGGCCGAGCGGTACGTTCTGCTCGGGCCACCAGACGCCGCGATCGCCAGCCTGCTCGAATTCCACAAGTCGGGCGCCCGGGACGTGCTGCTGAGCTGGATGGTGCCGTCCGACAGGATCAGTGAACAGATCGAGTCGATAGGCCAGAACGTCATCCCCCATCTAAAATCAGTGTGATGGAGAACAGCGGGAGAGCCACCACGCGGTGCCGAACGTAGAGAAGATCGATCTGGGACTGGTCGACAGCGTCGTCGCGGAATCGATCGGCAAGCCGGGCGAGCGGACCTTCAAAGTCACCGCACAGAGCGGGCGTGGGCGAGCGGTCGTCTGGATGGAGAAGGAACAGCTGTTCCAGGTGGCGCTGGCGATCCGCCAGTTCGCCGCCGCGACCGAGCAGCCGTCCGATCCCGAGCGGTACCAGCCGGAGATGCCGGCGCCGCCTGAGCCGACCGACCTCGAATTCCGCGCCGCGGAGCTGTCCCTCCGTCACGACCGGTCGACGGACATATTCACGGTCGAGGCCGCAAACGTCGATGCGGACGCCACTAAGGAGACCGAGACGGACGACGAGGAGCCGGCCGTCGCGGTGCAGTTCAGCTTCTCCCGGCGGGGCGGGGTCAAGCTTTCCGAACAGGCCATCGAAGTCTGCGCGGCCGGCCGCCCCCACTGCCAGCTTTGCGGCGGTCCGATCGATCCCGAGGGCCACGTATGCCCGAAGACAAACGGCCACCACAAGGGCGAAATAAAGTTCGCCTGACGCAGCCCGACCTGCCCGATGGCGAGGTCGCTACGCTGCTGGCGACCGCGCCGATAACCGGGTTCGGCCTCCATCCGCTGGGCTCGAACCACGTGTTCGTGGTCAAACTGGAGTCAGCTGGCGGGGACCCCCTCTACGGGATTTACAAGCCGCAGGCAGGTGAACGGCCGCTCAGAGACTTCCCTCGCGGCACCCTGTACCGCCGTGAGTGCGCCGCTTATGAGCTGAGCGTCGCTCTTGGATGGCCGGCGATCCCGCCGACCGTCATCCGTGAGGGCCCGCATGGCGTAGGCAGCGTCCAGCTGTTCATCGACGCAGACCCCGCGGCCAATTTCTTCACGATGCGGGAATCCGAATTGCCGGCTTTCGAGCCCGTGGCCGCGTTCGACTTCCTGGCGAACAACGCCGACCGCAAGGCCGGGGCGTGCCTGAAGGACCGCGCAGGGAAGGTCTGGGCCATCGACCAGGGCCTGACCTTCAATCCGTATGCGCTCCAGCGCACCGTGATGTGGGAATTCTGCGGAGAACGGATCGCCGACCGATTGGTCGAGGACATGAAGCGAGTCGTGCCCGAATTGGATCCCCGCGCCAGGCTGGGGTGCCGGCTGGAAGAGCTGCTCGTCAAAGGCGAACGCCATGCCCTGTGTGAACGCCTTGAGCGGATCATTGCCGAGCCGGTGTTTCCCGTCCTCGACCCGAACTACAACGTCCCCTGGCCCCTCGTCTGACGCCCTCAGGCCGGCTTGATGAAGACCTCGCGCACGCTGCCGTTTTCATCGATCCGGTAAGCGCGCATCACTGGCCTGGTCTTCTCTACCAGCGACACCAATATGTAGTTAGGGTCGAGCCACCCGGTCTCGATCGCGCTACGGATATCCGTCTCCGACGGATAGGCCTGGGTGTAGGTGTGCGAGTGGTAGATCGCGAGCAGCCCCTCCCCTCGCCCGTCCGCCTCCCTTTCGACCTTCATCACCTCGAGCGGTTCCATCGTGTACCGGCTGACCTTGTTCTCGTGCGAGTTGCTTACCCGCCGGGTCACGGTACCGCGGCCGTCCTTCCCGAGCACCAGCCCGCAGCACTCCTCCGGGTCTTTCTCCAGGGCGTGGGTGATCATCTCGGCGATCAACATCTTCGGGATCGTCAGCAACTCGGACCTCGTTGAAGGAACGAAGGCACTTCCATGAAAACCGATTATAGGCAGCGTCGCATTGGATTCCCTGTCGTATGATGCGCCCGACCCTCCTGGCAGCCTCCGGCGCCTGCTCCAAACCCGCGGTTTTTTCGAGGACCATCC
>JACPRT010000112.1 GCA_016189845.1 Chloroflexota bacterium
GCCTGCTCCGGCAGGTCGTCGTGCTTGCCGTCAAGGATTTCTCGGAACCCGCGCACCGTCTCCGCGATCGATACGTACTTGCCCGGCGTCCCGGTGAACGCCTCCGCCACGAACATCGGCTGCGTGAGGAATCGCTGGACCTTCCGTGCCCGCGCGACTGTCAGGCGGTCCTCATCGGATAGCTCTTCCACGCCAAGGATGGCGATGACGTCCTGCAGGTCCTTGTAGCGCTGCAGCACACGCTGGACCTCGCGGGCGACCGCGTAATGCTCCTCGCCCACGATCGACGCCTCGAGGATACGCGAGCTGGATGCCAGCGGGTCCATGGCCGGGAACAGGCCCTGGGCGGCCAGCGAACGCTCGAGGGAGATCACCGAGTCGAGGTGGCCGAACGTGGTGACGATACCGGGGTCGGAGTAGTCGTCGGCCGGCACGTAGATCGCCTGGAAGGACGTGATGGAACCGTCGGTGGTCGACGTGATCCGCTCCTCCAGGTCGCCCATCTCCGTGCCCAGAGTCGGCTGGTAGCCGACCGCCGACGGCATGCGGCCGAGCAGCGCCGACACCTCCATGCCGGCAAGGATGTAGCGGTAGACGTTGTCGATGAAGAGCAGGACGTCCTGCTTGCCGACATCTCGGAAATACTCGGCCATCGTCAGGCCGGTGAGCGCAATTCGCGCCCTCGTACCCGGCGGTTCGTTCATCTGGCCGAACACCATGACGGTGCTCTTCATCACTCCGTACTCGTGCATCTCGCGCAGGAGGTCGTTGCCCTCGCGGGACCGTTCGCCGACGCCGGCGAACACGGACACACCCTTGTGTTCCTGGGCGATGTTCCGGATCAGCTCGGTGATGATGACCGTCTTTCCGACCCCCGCCCCGCCGTAGGCGCCGATCTTCCCGCCCTTGCTGAACGGCGTGATGAGGTCGATGACCTTTATCCCGGTCTCCAGGATTTCGGTCTTTCTGCTCTGCTTCTCGAACGAAGGCGGGGCCCTGTGGATGGGCCACTTCTCCTTCGCGTCGACCTTGCCCAGGTTGTCGATCGGGTCGCCGGAAACGTTGAACAGCCGGCCGAGCGTCGCCTGACCGACAGGCACCGCGACCGCCTGACCGCTGTCGGAGACTTCGGTCCCGCGGGCGAGGCCGTCGGTGGCGCCCAGCGCCAGGCAGCGCGCCCAGTTGTTGCCGACGTGCTGCTCGACCTCGAGGACAAGCCGCTCGCCGTTGAGCGTCAGCTCGAGCCCGTTGTAGATCGCCGGTAACTGGTTGGCCGGGAACTCCACATCGACGACCGTCCCGATGACCTGTACGACCTTGCCAGTTGCCGCCATAACCCTCTCCCTCTCCTTGTGCCCGACCCGTCGGGCCGCGAAATCAGCGCTGGACGCCTGCGACGCCACCCACGATGTCGAGGATTTCCGATGTGATCGACTCCTGCCGGGCCTTGTTGAGCTCCAGCCGGAGTTCGTCGACCAGCTCATTGGCGGCATCGGTGGCGTTCTGCATAGCCACCATGCGCGCCGAATGCTCGCTTGCGATCGCTTCCAGGATCGCGTGGTAGACGTTCATCTGAACGTAGCGCGGAAGGAGGCGCCTGAGCACGGCGGGCGCATCGGGCTCGTAGATATACCCGACCGCCTCCTGAGGTTTGAGTTCTGCGGGTTCTACCGGGATCAGCGACTCGATGGTCGGCGTCTGCTGCGCGGTGGATATGAACTTCGAATACGCGAGCACGACGCGGTCCACGCCCCGGTCCTCGAATTCCTTGATGACCAGGTTCGAGATCTGCAGGGTATCCTCGAGCCTCGGCCGGTCGCCGATACCCGTGAAGACGGCCTTCAGGTCGCCGCCGATGCGGACCACGAATGCCCGGCCCTTGCGGCCTACCGAGATGATGGTTACAGGCCCTGTGGTGTTCCGGATCGCCTCCCCGGCGGCACGGTTCACGTTGCTCACCAGGCCGCCGCACAGCCCGCGGTCCGGGGTGATGAGCACCATCGCCGTCTTCTGCACCGGCCGCTGCTCGAGAAGGGGAACGATCGGGCCATCACCCGGCTCATCGAGCGTCTTGAGCTGCGCGGCGAGGTCGGCCAGCACTTCGGAGATCTTCTCGGCGTACGGTCGCCCCGAGAGCACCATCTCCTGGGCGCGCCGCATCTTCGAGGCCGCGATCAACTGCATCGCCTTCGTGATCTGCGAGGTGTTCTGAACGCTGCGGATGCGCCGCCGCAACTCGCGCGTGCTGGTAGCCGCCATGGCTAGTACTTCACAGTCTGCTTGAACGCCTTGGCGGCGGCGTCGAGTTTCGAGCGGTGCTCGTCCGAGAGCTGCTTCGTCTCGGCAATGCCCTTGAGCACGTCGGGCAGGTTGGCTGCGGCGTACTCGTGCCATGCCGCCTCGAATTGCCGGACTTTGGCGACCGGGACGTCGTCGAGGTGGCCGTTTGTGACCAGGTAGAAGACCGTGACCTGTTGCTCCATCGAAAGCGGCTGGAACTGGCCCTGCTTCAGCACTTCGGTCACCCGCTGGCCACGCTCGATCTGGCGGCGGGTCGCCGCATCGAGGTCGGCCGTACCAAAGGTGGTGAAGGCGGCGAGCGCCTGGTACTGGGCCATCTCGAGCTTGAGGCGACCGGCGACCGTCCGCATGGCCCGGCGCTGCGCGGAGCTTCCGAC
>JACPRT010000126.1 GCA_016189845.1 Chloroflexota bacterium
ACCCTTATGTTGCCGCCCGGAAGCGTATCGAGAAGTTCCTGGACGACCGCGATCGAAGCCTGCACTTCGAGCCACCGCACATAGGCACGCCCATGGACGTCGCCCGATCCGGCGGTCTCGATTCCGGGCGTCGTCGCCCGGAACGGCGGAAATGGATATTCCGAACGAACGACGCGCGGGATTCCGCACGCTCGCGCCGCTACGCCGACCAGGCCAAGCGCTTCGGCATCGGTCGTCGTGACCACGCCGGTCCCTTCGAACCTGGACATGACCGTGGAATCGCCCCACAGCAGTCCCGCCCCCGACGCGAAGTCCGTGCGTAGCCTGGCGAGGCCACGCCTGAGGCTGGCGGCGATCAAACCGTCGATTTCGTATGTCACGCCGCCCGGCCGGACCCAGCCCCGTCCAATGCGGCTGCCGCATGCGAGCGTCGTCAGGTTTAGTGCGTCGCCCCTGATCCTTCCGCAATACGAGGCCGTCGGCAGGAACCCGACGTCGCCTGCCAGCGCGCCCAGGTCTCCGACGTGGTTCGCGATACGTTCAAGCTCGAGCGCAATCGCCCGAGTGGCGTGCGCTCCCGGTGGGATAGAGACCCGGCCGAGGGCCTCTACCGCACGGCAATACGCTGTCGTATGGGCGATGCAGGTATCGCCGGCCACCGTCTCCATCTGGACCAGCGTCGCCTTGTGTGGTCCGCCGACGAGGCTGGCCTCGATGCCTCTGTGCTGGTAGCCGAGCACGATCTCGAGATGCAGCACCTGCTCGCCGTGGCACTGGAACCGAAAATGTCCGGGCTCGATCACCCCGGCATGGACCGGGCCAACCGCCACCTCGTGGATCTCGTCGCCTGCGACGGTGAAGAAATCGCCGTAGCCGATCGGGTCGCGCACAGGCTTCAGCCAGGGATGCCCTGCGGGCGTCACGTTCCAGCGTTCGGCAATCTCGCGTTCGAACATGTGGGCCTGCGGGCATTCCGGCGTGATCGATGGATACTCGCCGCTGACGGACGAACAGAAGATCTCGATGCGTGCGGTGCTGCCGTGGCCGATGACTGCCGTCAGGACCGTCGATTCGGCGCCCTGCCCGCCCTTCCGCCCAAACAGCGCCTTCAGGTGCCCCCCATCGGCGACCGCGCCGATCACTCGCCGCCGGAACTCGCCGATCGGTAGGACCGGAACATCGTCTAGCCGCACGGCCTGGCCGTTTTCTACGACCGCCCCGGTTGCCAGCATTGTCATCTGCTCGCTCCAAACATCGCAGCCGACTCCTGGAGCACGGTATTCAGGTGACCCGGCACGTACAGGCCGAGCATCAGGACGGCCAGTCCAAGCGCCGCCGGGGGCGCTATCGCCAGAATCGACTCGCGCCTCGACGGGCCGGCAGGCAGGGTAGATCGGCCCTGGATCATGTGCAGCGCGGCGCTTGCCATGCCCACGAAGATTGTGGCCAGCAGCGCGAGGTATACCGCCGAAAGCACCCAGCGGCCCTGGTCCAGGCCACCCTTGAGCACCAGCAGCTCGCTGCTGAATGTGCCGAACGGGGGCGTCCCGATGATGGCCAGGAACCCGGCCGTCCACAGCAGCCCGGACGCAGGCAGTGTTTGCAACAGCCCGGTAACCGCTTGCGCGGCCTTGGTCCTGTATGCCGCCAGGATATTACCGGCGACCAGGAACAGCAGTCCTTTGGCCATCGAATGGGTAATCGCATGCAGCATTGCCCCGTACGTCGCCAGGCCTCCGATGCCGACGCCGAAAGCAAGGATCCCCATGTGCTCGACACTCGAATAGGCGAGCATGCGCTTGTAGTCGGGCTGCCTGAGCACGAATACGGCTGCCACGCCCATCGATAGCACCGCGAATACGATCAGCAGGTCCGATGTGAACTCACCCAGCCCGGCCGCGGAGCATATCCCGGCGACCCTGAGGATGCCCAGAAAGGCGGTATTGAGCAGGGCGCCCGAGAGCAGGGCCGACACCAGCGAAGGCGCCTCCGAGTGGGCGTCGGGGAGCCAGGTATGCAGCGGCGCCAGGCCCATCTTCGTCCCGTACCCGACGAGGATGAGGATGAATGCCGGCTTGAGCCACTCGGCATCGAGCCGGGTGGCGCGCGCCAGGAGGTCGTCCACGACCAGCGAGCTCTCGCCGGATGCCGACGCCGCCACCGACAAGAACATCGTGCCCAGGAGCGCGAGCGCAATCCCGACGGACGAGATGATGAGGTACTTCCACGCCGCTTCGAGCGCCCGCTTCTGCCTGTGGAAGTAGATCAACGGGGCGCTGGACAGTGTCGTTGCCTCGACTGCCGCCCACAGGAGCCCGAGGTGCTGGCTCAGCGTCACGAGAGTCATGAATCCCAGGAACAGCAGCAGCCCGGCCACGAACACGGCGTCGGGCTGGTTCGCGAACGGGACTCCAGTGAGGAAGTCGGGCCTGTGCCGCCGGGCGGCCTCCCGGCCCAGGTAGCCGTAACCGTAGATTGCCGCCGCCAGGAATAGCGCGCTGGTCACCGTCAGGAACAGCAGGCCCGGGCTGTCGAGGGCGATCCAGCCGCCGAACATCGGGCCCGGGCGGGAGACCCACGCGGCAAGCGTCATCGCAGCATGCGCGGCGGCGATCGCGACAAGCAGCATCCGGCGAGCGGTGGGCGGCCACCACGGCAGGAGGACGGCCAGGCCGCCGGCGACCGGCACCAGCCAGAGAGCGATAGTCACTCGACGCCTTACCCTTCGGGCTCGCTCATTTCCTTCGAGGACCGCCGGCGATCGCTTAGTTGCGCCATCTCGCCAACGTCGAAGGAGTCGAATGTGCGCCCGATCTGGAACACCGTGATGCCCATGACGAACACCGCGGCGAACACGTCAAGGAGGACCCCCAGCTCGACAACGGCGTGGTTCTCCCACGCCACGGCGGTACCGAAGGTGAAAATGCCGTTCTCGATCACGAGGTAGCCAGCCACCTGGGTCAGCGCGGTGCGCCTGACTACGATCAGGTAGAGCCCTGCCAGGATCATGAAGAGGGCGGCCGGGACCGCCAGCGACGACGGCACGCCCGCCGGCGGCTGGAGCCCGGCGCCCAGCCAGAGCGACACGAGGAGAAAGGCGACCGCCGCGACCACGGCGAGGCTGTAGTTGATTCTGGGCTCGACCGCCCCGCTCACGTGAATGCGCTTCGCCGTCCACGTGAGGAGCCACGGGAACGCTACACCCTTGACCATCAGGTTGCCGGCTGCGACCGCGATCAGGGGCGCGTCCAGTTCCCCCCAGTGAGACAGGACGGGCACGAGGGCCACCAATACGCCCTGCGCGGCTACGACCCTGATCACGGTCGTGACCTTGCCAAGGGCGATCATGACCAGACTCACCGTGATGAGTGCGGCCAGCACGAGGTTCAACCAGTCAGCGGTCATCTCAGTTCCTGAACGCGATGATCAGCGCCAGCAACGACAGCGCCAGCGTTCCTGCGACGAAGACAGGCAGCATGGACATGCGGAACCTGGCCATCATCGACTCGACGACTCCGACGAGCGCGGCGAGGGCCAGCATTCCGGCGACCATCGTCCCCAGCCCAACCCACTGGTTGACACCCGCGAGTGGCAGCAGGACCCCCAGCGTCAGGGCGCCCAGCAACCAGAGCTTGAGCGCGGCCGCGTACATGATGTAGGCGAGGTCGGGCCCGCTGTGGTCGAGCACCATCACCTCGTGGATCATCGTGAGCTCGAGGTGCGTATTGGGATCGTCCACAGGGATTCGAGCGTTCTCGGCGAGGAAGATTGCGAACAGCGCTGTCGCCACGAGCACGAGCACAGGTG
>JACPRT010000127.1 GCA_016189845.1 Chloroflexota bacterium
AATCAGATATGAGGGGGTGATACCAGATTTCCGCGCGGCCTCGAAGGGAATATCCCGTCTCTCGAGGAAATGGCGCCACGATCGTTCAGCGGCCGCCTATTGGTCCGAATGCCAGCAGCGTTGCATGCCGAACTAGCTGACGTGGCGAACGAATACGAAATCAGTCTGAACAGGCTCATGGTGTATCTGTTGTCCTGGGGGATCGGGAAGACGACCGTGCCGCCAGATCGTTACTTGCGGCTGAAAAGAATGTTCCGGGATTTGAACGGTCGGCGCTAAATGCCCAGCTTGCCCTGTTTGCGATCGGCATCCGCATCGGCATTCGCCGAGCCGTCCACGCCCAGATGCGAAAGACCCTCCGGAGTCGCTTTCCTGCCCTGCGGAGTACGGATTATGAATCCGATCTTCAGCAGGAACGGTTCGACTACATCGACCAGCGTCTGCGAGTCCTCGTTGATCGTCGCGGCAATCGCCTCGATCCCGGCGGGTCCTCCCCGGTACTGGACCGCCAGAGTGGACAGATACTGGCGGTCGAGCCGGTCCAGGCCGAGCTCGTCGACCCCCTCGATCTCGAGCGCCTTGCGGGAGATCGGCAGAGTTGCGACGCCCTTGCCGTGCACCTCTGCGTAATCACGCACTCGGCGAAGAAGGCGGTTGGCGACCCTGGGCACCCCGCGTGATCTGCGCGCAATCTCGGCGGCGCCATCCATCTCGATCTTGACCTCGAGAATCTGGGCGGACCGCACGACAACCCTGGTCAGCTCTTCCGGCGAGTAGTAGTCGAGGTGGTAGACCATCCCGAAGCGGTCGCGCAGCGGAGCGCTGAGCATGCCGGCGCGGGTCGTGGCGCCAACCAGCGTGAACCGCTTCAGCGGGAATGACAGCGTGCGAGAGTAGGCGCCCTTGCCGGTCACGAAATCGACGACGAAGTCCTCCATCGCGGAGTAGAGGTATTCCTCCACCGCGTGCGAGAGCCGGTGGATCTCGTCGATGAAGAGGACCTCGCCGGCTTCGAGATTCGATAGAAGCCCGACCATGTCGACCGGCCGCTCCAATGCCGGGCCCGATGTGTGGGTCAGCTTTACACCCATTTCGCGGGCGATGATGTGCGCAAGGGTAGTTTTGCCGAGTCCCGGAGGTCCGTGGAAGAGGACGTGGTCGACGGCCTCTGCGCGCTGTTTGGCTGCCTGCACCGCGACCTTGAGGCTGGAGATGACGTTCCCTTGGCCGACGTATTCGCCGAAGTTGCGGGGTCGCAGCGCACGAATCAACGAATCTTCGGAGCCAGGGTCGGTGCCGGACCCCGGGGTGCCGGCGGCCTGGCCGCCCGCCGTTGCAGCGATGGATTCGGCCATTGGCACGACGGGGACAGACGTTACGGCAGAACCGGCAACGCGAGCGACCGCCGGAGCGGGATCGGGGCCAGTGCCGGTGACCGCGCCCGTTGATGACGCAGGTGGCGTCTGGACGCCGTTAGCGTCGGCGCTGTACACCCTTTGCCTTGATCGTCTCGGTCGGCTGTTATTGGCCATGATTGGTCCGGGCGCTGATGCGCGCCGCTACGTCGTCTTCGCCAGCGAGCGGAATATCTCCCTCATCAACTCCTGCGGGTTATCCGCGAGGTCTGGGCGCCGTGTAAGAGCCTCATCGACGCTGATACGGGCCTCGGCAGCCTTGTGTCCAAGGTTCACGAGTACGGCAATCGCTTCTTCTCGTGCGCCCGTAGCGGCCACCACCGGCACCGACTCGCCCGGGACAGCCCCGTTGACCGGTAGCTCGATCGCCCATTGCATGACCTTACCGCGCAAAGTCGCCACGATCTTCTGGGCGGCACGGTCGCCGATCCCCGGTAGCCGACGGAGCGTGCCGAAGTCCTCTCGCTCGATCGCCGATGCGATCGTCTGGACGGGCAGCACGAGCGCCGCCGACGCCTTGTTGGGGCCGATGCCCTCGACCTCGATCAGCTGCTCGAAGAACCCCTTCTCCACCCCGTTCCGGAATCCGACCAGCACCGGCCGCGGCTGCCGGTCGGTGACGTGATAGTAGATCTCCAGCGCCAGCTCGGACCCGTCCTGCACGCCCTCGTCCTTGAGCGACTTCCATACGATGACGGGCAGCGTCACGTCATAGCCGACGCCGCCGCGGGTGATGAGGCAAATCTTGCCCGCCCCGTCGGCGAAGCCTCTGACGGTTCCCAGCAGGTAACTGATCATGAAGCCGGCACCAGAAGACGAAGACCAGGAGACAACTGCTATTTAACCCTGGCGATCGGGCTCGCCGCCACCATCGCGTGGCAGATCGCAAGCGCGAACGCGTCCGCGACGTCGAACGGCCGCGGCGGGCTCGCGAGCCGGAGCTGAGCGACGATCGCCTTCTGTACCTGCTCCTTGCTCGCCGCACCCGACCCCGTGACCGCGTTCTTGACCCTGGATGGCGCGTACCCGGCCACCGGGATTTCACACTCCGCGGCCGCCAGGCAGACCGCCGCCCTCGCATGGCCCATCAGGATCGCCGTCCTCGGGAACTCGTATCTGCTGTGGAGCTCTTCGAGCGCCATCGCGGCCGGCTTGAACTCTTCCAGGACTTCTCGGATATCCCGGAAGATCGTCCTGACACGTAACTCCAGGGGGTCGGACGGGTCCGGGCGCGAAACCCCGCCCTCCACCGCAACCCACCTGCCGCCAAGGTCGTCGATCACGGCGTAGCCGGTGCGATTCAGGCCGGGGTCCACCCCTATGATCCGCATACGTTGGGCCACCCGCAGGATTATCGGCTTCCCCAT
The DNA here is from genome assembly GCA_016189845.1 of Chloroflexota bacterium. GTDB lineage: Bacteria > Chloroflexota > Dehalococcoidia > Lucifugimonadales > Lucifugimonadaceae > VGZT01. The sequence goes on from JACPRT010000127.1 coordinate 2,783, forward strand.
GGAGAAGGGTCAACGCAATATCATTTACGGATGCGGGCGACTCTGACCGAACGACAGGAACTGCTGCGACAGACCGCTCGTGAGTTCGCGCTCAAGGAGCTGGAGCCACGCGCAGCCGACGTGGACAGCAACGAGGAATTTCCGAGGCGCCAGTTCGACGGGCTGGCCGCCATCGGGCTCCTCGGGCTCACGATGCCGGAAGCAGATGGCGGGGCAGGGGGCGGATACGGCGAGCTGGCCGTCGTGATCGAAGAGCTGGCGGCAGCATGCGGGTCGACCAGCACGGTGTTCATCACCCATGTATCGCTTGGCGCCGCGACCATCGCGCGGTTCGGGCACGCGGAGCAACGAGCGCGCTGGGTCCCGGCGCTGAGCCGCGGCGACAAGATCGCAGCGTTCGCGTTGTCCGAGCCAGGTTCCGGGAGCGACGCGCTCGCCCTGTCGACCACCGCATCACTCGATGGCGACGATTACGTGATCAACGGCTCAAAAGTCTTCATCACGAACGGCGAAGTGGCCGGCGTGTTCGTGGTGTTCGTGAACAGTGATCGAAGCAAAGGCCACCGCGGCATCAACGCGGTGGTCGTCGAGCGCGGCGCCGCCGGGTTCACGGTCAGCCACATGACCGGCAAGATGGGCATGCGCGGATCCGCGACCGCGGAACTGTCGTTTCAGGACTGCCGGGTCCCGGTGGCCAACCGGCTCAGCGACGAGGGTCGCGGATACTCGGTGGCGCTGAGCATCCTGTCGTCGTCGAGGGTCTCGATCGCGGCCCAATGCGTCGGCCTGGCCAGGGGCGCGTACGAGGCGGCGGTCAAGTATGCGAACCAGCGAGAGGCGTTTGGAAAACACCTCGCCGACCATCAGGCCATCCAGTTCATGCTCGCCGACATGGCGACCGAGATCGACGCTGCAAGGCTCCTCACGCACCGCGCCGCGTCGCTGGTCGACAACGGGCGTCCGCACGTGGCGGAATCTGCGATGGCGAAGCTCTTCGCTTCAGAGGTAGCGAATCGGGCCGCGCACAGGGCCGTGCAGATACATGGAGGCTCCGGCTATTTCCGGCCGAGCAAGGTCGAACGCATCTACCGGGACCAGCGCGTCACCGAGATCTATGAGGGAACATCTGAGATCCAACGGCTCATCATCGCTCGATCAATCCTTGAAGATCGATCCTGAAGGGGCCGTCCCGGAGGCGGTCGCACAGGGACCGATATCGGCCGAAATTCAGAAGGCAGCCCGGGGCGGGCAGCTGGCACGCCTCGCCCGCGTGGTCGGGGCGGTCGAGCCATATCTCGTCGTATTCATGGCCAGCGCGGCAGGACTGGTCATCGAGATCGTGGCAGCGCGCATCCTCGCGCCCGTGATAGGGGTGTCGCTCTACACGTGGACGAGCGTCATCGGGATCGTGCTGGCGGGGATCAGCCTGGGCAACTTCTTCGGCGGCATCATCGCCGATCGCCGGGCGTCGCATACGCTGCTGGGCGTTGTGCTGGGCGCCGCCGCCGTGATGAGCCTCGGCGTCCTGCCGCTCGCCGCGGTCGTGCCGGACTGGCTGGCCGACTATCCGATTCTTCTTCGCATCGTGCTCCTGACGACCATCCTCTTCTTCGTGCCGAGCACCCTGCTCGCCATGGTGAGCCCGATAGTCATCAAGCTCCAGTTACGAGACCTCGGGAAGACCGGCAAGGTGGTCGGCAGGCTGTACGCCGTTTCGACTTCTGGCGCCATTTTCGGTGTCTTCATCACCGGGTTCGTGCTCGTTCAGTGGATAGGTTCCAGGCCGACTATCGCGCTCGTGGCGGCCACGCTGACGGCGATGGCGCTGGTATTTGGCAGGCTGTGGCGCCTCAAACCGGCTGGCGCCGCCGTCGTAGTGGCTTCGGGGCTGGCGCTCGGCTACGCGGTCAGGGGCGGCTACTTCGAGACCCCGTGCGTCGATGAAAGCGCCTATTACTGCATCAAGATTACCGACGGGCCCGACGGCGCCGGCAACGTCAAGGCCCTTGTCCTCGACCAGCTGGTGCACAGCTACGTGTCGCTCGACGACCCCACCGAGCTCTCGGAGTACGGATACGAGGTGATATTCTCCGAAGTCGCCGAGTATGTGGCCGACCGCACTCCCGAGTTCAGGTCGCTCTTCATCGGCGGCGGCGGCTACGTCCTGCCGCGCTATCTGGAAGCCGTGTACCCGGCCAGCCACGTCGAGGTGATCGAGATAGACCCCGCGGTCACGAGGGTCGTTTACGACCGGCTGGGCCTGAGACGAGACAGCAGGATTGTCTCGTTTCACGAAGATGCGCGGATGAAAGTGCCGCGCCTGGAGGGCGGCAGCTATCAGCTGGTGATCGGCGACGCTTTCAACGATGTCTCGGTGCCGTACCACCTCACGACCCGGGAATTCAACGAGCAGGTGCGCGACCTGCTGACTCCCGACGGCATTTACGCCGTGAACATCGTCGACAAGCCACATTCGGGACAGTTCTTGCGCTCATTCCTGCACACCATGCGCGAGACCTTCCCTTACGTCACGCTCGTCAGTTCCGACGGCAACTGGTCTTTCGACTTCAGGACCACGATCATCGTCCTCGCGTCTACGAGAGAGATCACAGGGCGCGACCTGCAGGACGCGGCCCGGCGGATCGGGAAGGCGGCGCCCACCAGCCACCTGATCGACAGGGACACGTTGGACCAGCTGATGAACGAGCGGCGCGCCGTGTTGCTGACGGATGACCACGCGCCCGTGGACCAGATGCTCGCGCCGCTCTACCTGGAGTCGCGGTAGGGGGTTGCGGGCCGGCGGCTTGCCAGAACCCTATTCGCCAGCGGTTGGCAAGAACACCCTTACGAGCTCGGCAGCCATCCTGCGGTTGTCCGCGGCTATTCTGCTCACCGTCTCGGCCAGCCGCTGAATCTCGGCGGCCTGCGGCGCATATGCCTTGCCCAGGGCGTCGGCCAGCCGCTGCAATTCCAGCGCCTGCGGGACCGCGGATTTGTTCAGCGTCTCCGCGAGCTGTTGAAACGTCTTCGCCTGTTCGCCGGCGGCCCGGCCGACCGCTTCGACCAGCCGTTGCACGTCGGCCGTCTGCGGCGCGGCCGCCTTGATTGCGTCCGCCAGCCTTTGCAATTCGACGATCTGGGGCGCCGTGATCTTGTTGACCGCCTCGACCAGCCGTTGTGTCTCAAACGACTGTTCGCCGGCGATCTTCGTCACGACGTCGGCCAACCGCTGCGCATCGACCGCAGCGACCTTGATCATCTTCCCGTAATCAGTGACAGTCACCATGGTTGGAATCCGTACGAAACCCAGCGCGCATCGCGGCAGGCTATCGACCTTGGCATCACTCTAGGTCGCGGCCTTCAAGCGAGCATCGGGTATGCGCGACGCGATTGGCCGAATTCGCTCACGGCGCAGTTGCCATAGAATTACCGGGGGTGCGTGATTCGTCGCACCCCCGATGTTTTTCCTGCACCGTGTGCCGCCGGTCGGCGCGTTTTATGGCAGTCTCCGCAGAACCAAGTCCGTCAGTCTGGTCCACCGTCGGCCAGTTCGTGTTCGGCCGACGGCTACCGTCCAGCCACGAAATGAGAGAGCGGCTCTCCAACCTCGGCGGCCTGGCCGTACTTGCCTCCGACCCTCTGTCTTCGGTCGCCTACGCGACCGAAGAACTGCTGCTTGTCCTTGTCCTGGCCGGGATGGGAGCGATCGGCTGGTCGGTGCCCCTGAGCCTGGCGATCGTGGGGCTGCTCGCCATCCTCACCATCTCCTACCGGCAGACGATCCGTGCGTATCCGCAGGGAGGCGGCGCGTACAACGTCGCGCGGGAAAACCTGGGCGTTGAAGCCGGCCTCATCGCCGCGTCGGGCCTCCTGATCGACTACGTGCTCACCGCAGCCGTGAGCGTGGCCGCGGCAGTCGCGGCCCTCACGTCGGCATTTCCCGCCCTGGCGCCCGATCGCGTCGCAATCGCGGTCAGCGTCCTGGCGTTCCTGATGGTGATCAACCTGCGCGGCGTCAAAACGACGGGGCGGATATTCACGGTCCCCACCCTGATGTTCGTGGCGATCATGCTCGCCCTCATTCTCACCGGCATAGTCAGGTTCGTGTTGCTGGACCAGCCCGTACCAGCCGGCGTTCCGCGCCCGCCGCTCGATGACGCCGTCGCGGCCGTAACCCTGTTCCTGCTGCTCCGTGCGTTTGCCGCAGGGTGCGCGGCGCTGACTGGCGTCGAAGCGATCGCCAACTCGGTCCGGGTGTTCAGGCCCCCGGAGACCAGGAACGCGGCGCGGACCATGCTTTGGATGGCCATCATGATGGGCACGCTGTTCGTCGGCATCACGTACCTGGGCCACCAGCTCGACATCGTACCTGCGGCCGACGAGACCGTGGTCTCGCAGATCGCTCGCGTGGTGTTTCTCAACACACCGCTTTACTACGGTGTCCAGATCGCCACCCTGCTCATCCTGCTATTCGCCGCTAACACGGCCTATTCCGGATTCCCGAGGGTCGCCTCGGTGCTGGGGCAGGACGGCTTTCTTCCCCACCAGCTATCGGACACCGGGCGCCGGCTGGTGTTCTCCAACGGCATCATCGGCCTGACGGTACTGTCGTCCGTCCTGGTGGTCGTTGTACAGGCCCGGGTACACGACTTGATCCCGCTGTACGCGGTCGGCGTATTCTTGTCGTTCACGCTGTCTCAGGCCGGGATGGTGAGGCACTGGCACCGGTTGAAGGGTTCCAACTGGCTGCGCAGCGCATTCGTGAACGGCGTGGGCGCCTCGGTGACGGCAACCGCGCTGATGATCATCGCCATCACGAAGTTCACCCATGGCGCGTGGCTGATCATGCTTCTCGTGCCAGCTACCCTGTTTGTCTTCAACAGGATCCACCGGCACTACGCGATGGTGGCCGAGCAACTCTCGCTCGAGGGATATGCACCTCCGGTCGCGCCGATGAAGCACACGGTGGTCATCCCGGTGTCGGGCGTCCATCGGGCGACGCTCGAGGCCGTGGCCTACGCGAAGGCCCTGTCATCGGACGTGAGAGCGGTCTACGTCGCCTCCGATGACGCCGAGGCGGAGGAGCTACGCCTCAAATGGCAGAGGCACTTGCCGGACGTCCCGCTGGAGATCATCCAGTCTCCGTACCGGCTGGTTGTCGCGCCGTTCCTCAAACATCTCGATCAGATCCGGAGCGACGAAAACCAGCTCGTGACCGTGGTGATTCCGGAGTTCGTACCGTTCCACTGGTGGCAGATGTTTCTGCACAACCAGTCCGCCTGGATGTTCCGGATCGCCCTGCTATTCCGTCGAAGGGTCGCGTTCGCGAGCGTCCATCACCACCTCACGAGGTGAGCAGTCCGCTCCACATTCGCGGTCATCCCAGCAGCCGGGCGACCTCGTCACGCGCGAAGACGGGTAGCGGCGACGCCTTGCCGGCGATCACGAGCTCGAGGCGCCCCGGCTGATCCGTGACCTGCCCGATTTCCCGCGCAGTGATGCGCGCCGAACGGAGGGCGCTCAGGATCGGCGGCGAGGAGTCGGGCGGGACCGCAATCAACAGCGCGCCCGAGGCGAGCAGACCCCAGGGATTGACGTCCAGTGCTCGGCAGACTTCCTCGCACTCGGGCAGCACCTCGACCGCCGACGCGTCGATTCTCACTCCACACCCTGACGCTGTCGCAATCTCGGCGAGAGCCGTCGCCAGGCCGCCCTCTGTAGGGTCGTGCATGGCGTGGACTTCTCCCGCAGATAGCGCCGTTCGGGCGTCTTCGACCACGCTGATGCCGGGGTCCTGAAGCAGGGCCGCGGCGCGTTGCACCGTCGAACGCGGGACGCCAGCGTCGCCCAGTCTGGAGGACAGCTCGCGCGCGAGGACCGAAGTGCCCTCGATGGCGATGCCCTTCGTGAGCAGGATCCGGTCGCCCGGCCTGGCGCCGGCCGACGTCACATTGCCACCCGGCGCGACCTCCCCCAGCATGGTCCCGCAGACGATCGGCCGCTCGATCCCAATCGTCACCTCGGTGTGGCCTCCGATCAGCGTGATCCCCAGCCCGTCGGCTGCGTCCTTGATCTGATCGAAGATCTGCTCGGCGAGAGCGGGCGCCGAACCGCTCGGGAGGAGCACGGTTGCGAGGAACCAGCGAGGCGTCCCGCCGGATGCGGCGACGTCGTTGGCGTTGACTTGCACGGCGTACCAGCCGATCAGGTCGGACGCCAGCGTGACGGGGTCGGACTTCGCGATCAGGTTCGACGGGCGGAACTCGATCACGGCGGCGTCCACGCCGACCTGTGGTCCGACGATGACGCGGCGGTCGCTCCGGTCCAGGCGGGCGAGCAGCTTCGCGAGGAGGTCGGGAGGCAATTTGCCGGGCCTGAGGCCGTCGGTCGCCATCGGTCGCGGCTACTTGTCCGCCGGAGGGGAAGGGAACGGGCGGCTTGCGAGCGCCGTGTTGATCAGCTTCTGGAATTCGGTGGGCGCCCGCGCCTCTCTGCCCTGGCCGGCGGTCTCCTTGTCCCGCAGTACCGAACCCTCGCCCTGGCACGCGTACAGCACCGATTCGACCCGCCCGCCCATCACGAAGTCGACCCTCAGGAGCGCTTCGCACTGCTTCCGCTCGTAGAGCGAGAGGTCGACCTGCAGCGACGACACGATCTTCGCGATGTCATTCGGGTTGTCGATGGTCAGCGCCATCGCAGGCGTCCGGTCCTCCCGGTCGAGGGCGAGGACTTCGATCTTCGAGACGTTTGACAGCTGAAGTTTCTCCGCGAAATTGACCGTGCCGTAGGTTCGGACCAGTTTCGGATCGCATGTGACAACGGACACGCCCTCGCGGTCGGCGTGGTATTCGTACAGCTTCGAGTCGTGGCGGAGGATGATCATCCATCCGGGCACGAGCACCTCGGCGTAGGCCTTGCCTGGTTCCGGGCAGCCGATGGCCGTATTCGGCCACTGCATCGGCTTGATGCTCTCGAAGGTGATGGACGCGGCCGGGGCGCCCAGGGTGCTTACCAGCAGGGCGGCCGCCTTGGCCGTGGCAAGCGACGGTTCCGGGGTTGGGGACGGCGTCGGGGTTCGGGTAGGGGTCGCCGTCGGCGTCGGTCTGACCGGGGTCGCGGTGGCTGCCAGCGCTGGCGCCGACGGGGTCGGCGCCGACGCAATCGTGGCGGTCGGAAGAGGGGTCGGCGTGTCGACCGGGGTGGCGGTCGGGATCGTCGCGGCCGTGGACTCGGTCTTCTGAGCGCACGCCGTGGCGATGATCAGCGCGGCTGCCATCAGGCTAACGATGAGGAACGGGCGTCGCAAATCTATCTCCTGCGAATGAATGGTCAAACTCCCAGTGTAGGGCACCATGTCGGTGCAACCATCAGATAGAGACGACGAAGCTGCCCGTGGGGATTTGCGGGTTCTCGCCGGGCAACCGGCGACTTGGGTGACGCCGGGAGTGCGATTTCGTGTACACGAATGAAAAGATTCGTGCACACGAAAGCTGTGTGGCAGACAGTAGCCAATTCAAAGTTGACCTGTTTGATAAGGATTGACTCCAGCGACGAATCGTGTACGCTTTCGTGAGCGGATAGCGCTTGCGAATCGCGGTGCGATGCAGGCCCAAGAGCCCGTAAGGAGATTCGACGATCATGTCCCCCAGCCTGAGGAAGGTTCTCTCGCTCGGCGTCCTTCTGACCCTGCCCGCGCTCTTCGCGGCCGCGTGCGGGGGCACGAAGAC
>JACPRT010000106.1 GCA_016189845.1 Chloroflexota bacterium
GCACCACGGTAGGTATACTTATGGTCTGAAGCTCTGCCTGCCGACGCAGGGGTGGGTGAGTGGTTAAAACCGACAGACTGTAAATCTGTTGCCTGACGGCTACGTAGGTTCGAATCCTACCCCCTGCACCAAAGTTCCGGCTCAAAAATCCAGTTCCTCAAAACGGCCCTCATAGCTCAGTTGGAAGAGCGCGTTCTTGGTAAGAACGAGGTCACCAGTTCAAATCTGGTTGAGGGCTCCATTGATTTTCAAGATAGCGGTCGTAGGAGACAGGGAGTCAGATGGCAAAAGAAAAGTTCGACCGAACGAAACCGCACGTCAACGTTGGCACCATTGGTCACGTCGACCACGGCAAGACGACGTTGACCGCCGCGATCACGAAGGTTCTTCACGTGAAGAACCCCAAAGTCTCCTTCCGCCCTTTCGACAGCATCGATAACGCGCCCGAAGAGCGCGAGCGCGGCGTGACCATCGCAATTCAGCACGTCGAATACGAGACCGAAAAGCGGCATTACGCGCACGTAGACTGCCCCGGACACGCGGACTACATCAAGAACATGATCACGGGCGCCGCGCAGATGGACGGCGCCATCCTGGTCGTGAGCGCCCCGGACGGCCCGATGCCTCAGACACGGGAACACATCCTGCTGGCCCGTCAGGTGAACGTCCCGCGGATCGTCGTCGCCCTGAACAAGTGCGACATCATGGAAGACAAGGAGCTGCTCGAGTTGGTCGAGATGGAGCTCCGCGAGCTCCTGACCGAGTACGGCTTCCCCGGCGACGAAGTCCCGATCGTGCGCGTGAGCGCCCTCAAGGCCCTCGAAGAGGACGGAAAGGGCGCCTGGTCCGACTCGCTCATGAACCTGATGAAGGCAGTCGACGACTACATCCCGATCCCGGACCGGCCAGTCGATCAGCCTTTCTTGATGCCGGTCGAAGACGTATTCGGCATCAAGGGCCGCGGCACCGTCACCACGGGGCGCATCGAACGCGGCCGGATCAAGGTAGGCGAAGAAGTCGAGATCGTCGGCTTCGGCAAGACGATGACGAGCGTGGTCACCGGCGTCGAGATGTTCAAGAAGACGCTTGACGAGGGTCTGCCAGGCGACGCCGTGGGATGTCTCCTCCGCGGCATCGAGCGTGAGCAGGTAGCCCGCGGCGCTGTGCTGGCGAAGCCCGGCTCGATCACGCCGCACACCGAAGCCAAGGCGCAGATCTACGTCCTGACCAAGGAAGAGGGCGGACGCCACACCCCGTTCGTCAGCGGCTACAAGCCGCAGTTCTACCTTCGAACGACCGACGTGACCGGCGAGATCACGCTGCCGCAGGGCGTCGAGATGGTCATGCCGGGCGATAACCTTGAGATGAACGTGAAGCTCATGTACCCGGTGGCCCTGGAGCCGCAGCTCCGGTTCGCGGTGCGCGAGGGCGGCCGGACCGTGGGTTCCGGAGTCTTCATCGAGATCAAGGCCTAACGGCCCGATCAGGGAAGAGATCAAATGGCAAAGAAGAGCGATGCCCGGGTCCTGATCGAACTGACGTGTACCGAGTGCAAGGCGCACCGGTACCACTCCGCAAAGAACAAGCGTAACGACACCGGCCGGCTGGAACTGACGAAGTTCTGTCCGCACTGCCGGCAGCGACGCATGTATCGAGAGTCGAGGTAGAGGCGCGTTGGCACGTAACCCGATCAGGACGGCCGTCCAGAGACCGTCGGCCGGCCAGATCAGCCTTTCGTTCTTCGGTGGCGTCATATCCGAGCTACGGAAGGTCAACTGGCCCAGCCGGGAACAGACGACCCGGCTGACCGTCCTCGTGCTCGTCGTATCGGTCGTCATCGGCGCCATCCTGGGCCTGATCGACATCGGATTCGCTCGTCTCTTCGCGCTGGTGACCGGGGGCTAGCTGTGACTACTCGCCGAACGACCGGGCCCTCAGCCGAAGTGACCGCCACCGAACCCAGGTGGTACATCGTTCACACCTACTCGGGACACGAAGACCGGGTAAAGAAGAACCTCGAGCAGCGCATCCAGACCATGGACGTGAAGCACAAGATCTTCGAGGTCATTGTGCCCACCGAAGAGGTCATCGAGATCAAGGACGGCCAGCGCAAACCGGTGCAGCGGAAGATGTACGCCGGCTACCTGCTGGTCAAGATGATCATGGACGACGAGAGCTGGTACGTAGTGCGCAACACGCCTGGCGTAACCGGCTTCATTTCCGCAGAGGACGAGCGCGAGAAGCGCCCCAAGCCCGTGCCGCTCGAGCAGGGCGAGGTTGACCGTATCCTCAGGCAGATGGCATCGGACACGCCGCGTGTCCGGATCGGTTTCGAGAAGGGCGATTCGGTGCGCATCAAGGATGGGCCGTTCGCCGACTTCATGGGTACCGTGGATTCCGTCGACGAGGAACGTGGCAAGGTTCGTGTCCTGGTCTCGTTCTTCGGCCGGGAGACGCCGGTCGATCTCGACTTCTTGCAGATCGAGAAGGCATAGTCCCGATCACATCGGGACTGACATTGATGAGGGGTTTCCGTGGCTAAGAAGGTTCAGGCTGTCGTGCGGCTTCAAATCGCCGCCGGGCAGGCGACGCCGGCGCCGCCGGTCGGTCCGGCGCTTGGTCAGCACGGCGTCAACATCATGGCGTTCGTCAAGGAATACAACGAACGCACCGCGAAGCTCGCGGGCAGCGTCGTACCGGTCGTGATCACGATCTATGCCGACCGCTCGTTTACGTTCGAGACCAAGAGTCCGCCTGCATCCGATCTGCTGAAGAAGGCGGCCAAGGTTGAAAAGGGCGCGGCAATGGCAGGGGCGCAAACGGCCGGCTCGGTTACGAAGGCCCAGATACGGGAGATCGCCCAGGTCAAGATTGGCGACCTGAATGCGACGAGCGTCGAAGCAGCGATGAAGCTGATCGAGGGCACGGCGCGCAGCATGGGACTGGCCGTCAAGGACTAGCCTCAGCAGGGGCTGGGGCAACGCGACAGGATACGAACGCAGCGGGAGGCCTCCGGGACGACGGGAGGTCGTCAGGACCGCCAAGGGGTGAATGCAATGCCAGGACACGGAAAGAAATACATCGCGGCAGCGAAGGCCGTCGGCGAAGGTTTTAAGAAGCCGGATGAAGCGATCTCGGCCGCGAAGAAGGTCGCATACGCCAAGTTCGATGAGACGGTCGAGCTTCACATTCTGACCACGGCAGACCCGCGCCACGCCGATCAGCAGCTGCGTGAGGTCGCTACGCTCCCGCATGGCACCGGCAAGAAGGTGCGAGTGATGGTCTTTGCGGAAGGCGACGGTGCTCGTTCCGCGCGCGATTCGGGCGCCGATTACGTTATCGATGAGGCGACCACGAAGCGCATCGAGGAAGGCTGGTCCGACTTCGAGGTCGCCATCGCGACTCCGGACATGATGGGCAAGATCGGCCGGTTGGGACGGTTCCTTGGTCGCAAGGGGCTGATGCCGAATCCCCGCACCGGCACCGTGGTCCAGGCCCAGGACCTTCCGCGTGCCATTGCCGACGCCAAGAAGGGTCGCGTCGAACTGAAGATGGACAAGACCGCCATCATCCATGCGCCGATCGGCAAGCTCAGCTTCGAAGAGCGTGCCCTGCTGGAGAACCTGACGAGCATCATCTCGACGATCAACAGGGCCAAGCCGGCCGGGATCAAGGGCGCGTTCATGAAATCCGCTACGCTGACGACGACGATGGGGCCGGGGATCAAGCTGGACCTGCCCGCGTTGCAGACGCTTCAGGTAGAATAGTTTGACGTAACACGTCAGCCGGAAAACCGAATACACGGGCTGTAGACAGCGGGTCCCTCTTGATCGCATCGGGAGGGCTAAGGGCCAACCACCCGCCGAGGCCGGGGTCCACGCCTATGTGCAAGAGCCCGGGGTCTACGACGCCCGGGCTCGTTTTTTTGACGCGAGGCCAGCGGAAAGGACGGTAATGCCAACTCAACACAGTATCGAAGAGGTCGAGGAGCTCTCGGACCTGATCTCGAAATCCACCGTGATCATCGCCACCAGTCACGGCAAGCTGAAGACGCCGACGGTCAACCAGCTCCGGCGCCGCCTTCGCGAGACAGGCAACCAGTACCGCGTGGTCAAGAACACGCTGGTACGCATCGCCGCGGACCGTGCTGGCAAGCCGGAAGTGAAGGAGATCGTCTCTGGTCCGTGCGCATTCGTGCTGGGCGAAGGCGACCCGGTCGAGACGGCCAGGGTCTTTACCGACCACGTCCGGACCAACCGCCTCGAACTGGAAATCCTCGGGGCGACGCTCAACGGGCGGGTGCTGCCCGCCAGCAAGGTTGGCGAACTGGCAGCGCTGCCGCCCAGGAACGTGATCGTCGCGCAGCTGCTGGGCCAGCTGAATTCGCCGGCAGTGCGGCTGGTGACGGTCCTGAACGGGCCGGTACGCGGGCTGGCAAACGTACTGCAGCGCTATGTAGAGAAGCAGCAGCAGGGCGCCACGGCGGCGGCCTGATCCATTTCCGCGCCTGCTCAGGCGCGCTGGAAGTCGGTAAGAGCGCCCCGATGGTATCGGGGCGATGGCATAGGAGTCAGGGTTCAATGGCAGTATCGAAGACCGAACTCATCGAGGCAATCAAGGGCATGTCCGTGCTCGAGGTATCCGAGCTCGTCAAGGAGCTGGAGTCGACCTTCGGCGTTTCGGCGGCCGCGCCCATGATGGCCGCCGCCGTCCCCGCGGCGGGCGCCGGCGGGGCGGCGCCCGCTGCCGCGGCGGAGGAACAGACCGAATTCAGCGTGGTCCTGAAGGAAGTGGGCGCAAACAAGATCGCCGTCATCAAGGCGGTACGGGAACTCACCCCGCTGGGCCTGAAGGAAGCCAAGGACCTGGTCGAGGGCGCGCCGAAGCCGGTCAAGGAAGGCGTGAACAAGGACGAAGCGGCGGAAGCAAAGAAGAAGCTCGAAGCCGCCGGCGCGGTCGTCGAGGTCAAGTAACGGCTTTCCGGCAGATGGAAATCCGGCAGCCAGCGTCCGGGCGCGACCGCGAAGAGCACGAAGAGGCGTACCGCCTGCTGCGCGGCCGTGCCGCGAAAGTGTGGGGAGAAGCTCGGGCCTCTGCGATCGAGGCGGCGCTCCGCCGGACCTCTGACGCCCTCTGGAAGCTGGACCATCTGGAATTCGAAAACGACGACCGGCCGGGCTTCTTCCTGGCAGATCTTCAACAGACTGCCTGGAGGGGCTCGTCGCCTTGAGCGAGATTCATGACCTGACAATTGAGCAGGCGTCGGCGGCGATGACGCGGGGCAAACTTTCGTCGGTCCGGCTGACGGAGCACGTGCTCGAACGGATCGGACGCCTGGAGCCGGCTCTCAGGGCGTGGGAGACGGTTGATGCCGCCGGCGCTCTGGAGACGGCCCGGAGCACCGATGCAGAGATGCGCGGGAGTGGCCCAAAGGGCCGTCTCCATGGCATCCCTGTCGGACTGAAGGACATCTATTACACAGCCGGGCTCCGGACGTCGATGTCCTCGAAGGTTTTCAAAGACTTCGTTCCCGACTACGACTGCGCGTTCGTGGAACGCCTCAAAGCCGCAGGCGCGGTCGTAATCGGAAAGACCGTGACGACCGAGTTCGCGACCGGCGACCCATCGCCGACGGTGAACCCGTGGCACGCGGGCCATACGCCCGGCGGTAGCAGCAGCGGCTCGGCCGTCGCCGTGGCGTCCCGGTCGGTGCCCGCGGCGTCCGGGTCGCAGACCGCGGGGTCCGTGGTGCGGCCAGCCGCGTACTGCGGGGTCGTGGGTTTCAAGCCGACCTACGGCGTCGTGTCCCGGTACGGGGTGTTCCCCTGTTCGTGGACGCTCGACACTCTCGGCTGGATGACGCGATCCGCGGCGGATGCGGCGATCGTCTTCGATGCGGTGGCCGGTTATGACCCCAGAGATCCGGGTTCGGCTGC
>JACPRT010000120.1 GCA_016189845.1 Chloroflexota bacterium
ATCTACGTGGACGCGTCCGAGCGATTCCTGACCTCGCTCGCGGGCGTGACCGACCCGGAAGTCAAGCGCAAGCGCATCGGACAGGAATTCATCGAGGTCTTCGAGGACCAGGCCAACCAGATCGGACAAGTCGATTTCCTGGGCCAGGGGACGCTCTACCCGGACGTGATCGAGAGCAAGTCCCCGGAGAACCGGGCCGCTCACAAGATCAAGACGCACCACAACGTCGGAGGCCTTCCCGAACGCATGAAGCTCCGGCTCGTCGAGCCGCTCCGATATCTGTTCAAGGACGAGGTCCGGCTTGCCGGCCTCGAGCTCGGGCTGTCGCCTGAGGTCCTGAACCGCCAGCCGTTCCCCGGTCCGGGCCTGGCGATCCGTGTCATTGGCGAGGTGACCTATGAGAAGCTGGAAGTCCTTCGCAAGTGTGACTGGATCGTCATGGACGAGATCAAGCGGGACAAGCTCTACGACAAGCTGTGGCAGAGTTTCGCGGTGCTCACCGACACGAAGACGGTCGGGGTCATGGGCGACCAGCGAACGTACCGGCACGTGGTCGCGATTCGGGCGGTAACGAGCGAGGACGCGATGACGGCCGATTGGGCGAGGCTGCCCTACGAGACGCTGGGCAGGATCGCGAGCCGCATCGTGAACGAGGTCGATCAGGTCAACCGCGTCGTCTACGACATCACGAGCAAGCCGCCCGGCACGATCGAATGGGAGTAGGCAATCCCCTCGACGTCCTGGTGATCGGGTCGGGCGGGCGCGAGCACGCGATCGCCTGGAAGCTCCGGCAGAGCCCGGGGGTAGGCAGGCTGTACGCCGCGCCCGGAAACGCGGGCACCGCCGAGATCGGCGAGAACCTGAACCTTCGTGACTCCGACATCCCCGGGCTTCTGGGCGCGGTCCGCTCCCGCGGAATCGGCCTGACCGTCGTCGGTCCGGAAGGACCGCTGGCCGCAGGGTGCGTCGACGCCTTCAGGGCGGATGGACGGCTGGTGTTCGGGCCGACGCAGGCCGCAGCAAGGCTGGAGTCGTCGAAGGCCTGGGCCAAGCTCTTCATGGGCCGACACGGCATTCCCACTGCAAAAGCTGCGGCCTTCCGGACGGCCGCAGACGCGATCGCGCACATCGACCGCATGACGGAGAGCACCGCGGTGATCAAGGCGGACGGACTTGCGGCAGGCAAGGGCGTGGTCGTTGCGAATTCCAGGGCCGAGGCGCGCAATGCGGTCGCATCGGTCTTCTCGGGCGCCGTACCTTCGTCCGCGATTTCCCAGGTGCTGGTAGAGGAACGCCTCACGGGGACCGAGGTGAGCGTGTTCGCTTTCGTCGATGGCGGCTACGCCTCGGAATGGGTGGCCGCGTGCGATTACAAGCGCGTCGGCGACAACGACACCGGCCCCAACACGGGGGGGATGGGGGCCTACTCGCCACCTGAATTCTGGACGCAGGACCTTGCCCGGACCGTGCGAAAAAACATCCTGGAACCCGTTGCCGCCGGCATGGTCTCCGATGGCTCGCCATTCACCGGAGTGTTGTACGCCGGGCTGATGCTGACGCGGGAAGGGCCAAAGGTCATCGAGTTCAACTGCCGCCTGGGGGACCCGGAGGCCCAGGTCATCCTGCCGCGCCTCCATACCGACTTGCTTGAGATCCTGCTCGCGGGCGCCGAGGGGCGGCTTCGTGACGTCGCGGTCGACTGGTCCGGGAGGCCCCATGTGTGCGTCGTCCTGGCCTCCGGGGGATACCCGGGGAAGTACCGGACCGGCGTGGAGGTCACCGGGATCGACCGGCTCGGAGCCGGCGCCGTCGTGTTCCATGCCGGCACCAAACGCGACGGAGACAGGGTCGTAACCAACGGCGGGCGCGTGCTGTCGGTGGTCGCGGGCGGCGCGGACGTGGGTGCGGCACGTGCCGCGGCGTATGAGGGCGTGTCCAGGATCGCGTTCGAGGGGATGATCTTTCGGCGCGACATAGCCCAGCGGGCTGCAGGAAGGTCGCACAGGATCGGGCTGCCGCGACCGGGAGGGTCCTGATGCAAGCGACTGCCGTGAGATGATGCTGTAGATGCTCGTAATCCTCGATTTCGACGACACGGCCGCGGTCGAAAACGTGGCGCGCTTGCTGCTGGACCGGTTCGGCGATGGCGCGTTCTCGCAGATACAGGCGCAGTACTCGCAGGGAAAGCTGCCGTTCCGGGATTATCAGGAGAGCGCCTTTCGTTCGCTGCCAGTCGACGTCCCCACCCTCAGCGCCTATGCGGCAGATGCCGCTCACCTGAGGCCAGGCTTCAAGGAGGCGGTCGAGGCCGCGAAGTTCGCGGGGGCCGAGATCTCGATCGTTTCGGCAGGCCTCGACTTCTACATCAAGCCGGTGCTCGATCGCTACGGCTATTCCGGCGTCCCCGTCACATCGGTGGGGACAGGCGGCTACCGCGGCCACGCGACGGCGATCCAGTACACCTACCCGCCGCTTCGCCCGGACTGTCCGACCGAATACGCGGTCTGCAAGTGCCGCGTCTTCGAAGCGGCCCGCCTGGCCGGGCGCGAGGTGGTGTTCGTGGGCGACGGCATGCGCTCCGACGCCTGCGCCGCGGCCCGCGCCTCCACCGTTTTCGCGCGCTCCCGGCTGCTCGACCACTGCCGAGCCAATGGCATCCCCGCACAGCCGTTCGACGATCTCTATCCGCTCGCCGCCCACATCGGGCGGGCCGCCCGGCGCAAGACGAACG
Organism: Chloroflexota bacterium; assembly: GCA_016189845.1. Taxonomy (GTDB): domain Bacteria; phylum Chloroflexota; class Dehalococcoidia; order Lucifugimonadales; family Lucifugimonadaceae; genus VGZT01. The sequence goes on from JACPRT010000120.1 coordinate 2,732, forward strand.
GGAGGGGTCCGGCGTGATCGACCGCTACTCCCGCCCCGCCATGGCGCGAGTGTGGTCGGATGACCACGCGTTCGAGCTCTGGCTGAGGGTGGAGCTGGCGGCCTGCCGGGCCTGGTTCGAGCTGAGTGTGGTGCCCGAACGGGACCTCGCCCTGATCGAGAAGAACGCGAAATTCGACCGCAAGCTGTACGACCGCAACTTCGAGCAGACGCGGCACGACGTCGTTTCGTTCACGCGCTCGGTCGCCGCGAGCCTGGGACCGGAAAGCCGCTGGATCCACCACGGCCTGACTTCGAACGACGTGAAGGACACCGCTCTTAGCCTTCAGATGGTCGAGGCGACCGACCTCATCGATACCGAGGTCGTGCGGCTGATGGGCGTGCTGAAGCGGCGGGCGCAGGAGTTCATCGATACCCTCTGCATGGGCCGCACGCACGGCGTGCACGCCGAGCCCATGAGTTTTGGGCTAAAGCTCGCGCTCTGGTGGGAGGAGATGCGACGGCACCGCCGCCGGCTTCGCGACACACGCGAGATGGTCGCCGTGGGCATGATCTCGGGACCGGTGGGCTCCTACGCGAGCGTGCCGCCGCAGGTGGAGGAGCTTACCTGCAGCCAGCTCGGGCTATCCCCTGCCCCGGTGTCCAACCAGGTGATCCAGCGGGACCGGCACGCGCAGTTCGTGCAGACGCTGGCGCTGATTGCGGCGACACTGGAAAAGATCGCGACCGAGATACGAGGGCTCCAACGCACGGAGATCCACGAGGTCGAAGAGCCGTTCGGCCGCCCTGGCTACGTCAGCACCGGGTCGTCGTCGATGCCGCACAAGCGAAACCCCGAGCTGTCGGAACGCGTCTGCGGCCTTGCGCGTCTGGTGCGGGGCCATGCCGTCACCGCCCTCGAAAACGTCGCTCTGTGGCACGAGCGCGACATCAGCCATTCGTCGGCCGAGCGGATCATCCTTCCCGACGCCAGCCTGGCGGTCGACTACATGCTCAACACGATGACCGGGGTCATCTCCGGGATGGCGGTGTACCCCGAAAGGATGATGGACAACATCGAGTCGTCAAGGGGGCTCGTCTTCTCGGAGCGCGTGATGCTTGCGCTGGTCGAGAAGGGCATGGACCGCAAGAAGGCGTACGAGATCGTGCAGCGGCATGCGATGGAAGCCTGGGACCGCGGCAACGATTTCAGGAGTCTCATCACCACGGATCCGGACGTCGGCGCCCTGGTATCCCCACACGACCTTGCCAGCATGTTCGATTACGGGTACTACCTGCGGCACGTGCGCCACACCTTCAAGCGCCTGGGTTTTGGCGCCGGGCGCCGCAGGGCTGGTGACGCCGGGCCTAACGGCGCGCGACCGCGCGCGAAGGCCGTGGCAGCCCGCAAATGACGCAGGCTGTCGCCGAAACGAACTTCTCCGGGCTGGTCCACAGGGGAAAGGTCAGGGACACCTACGACATCGGCGGCGGCCGCCTCCTGATGATCGCGACCGACCGCATTTCCGCGTTCGACGTCGTCCTCCCGACGCCGATCCCCGGCAAGGGCCTGATCCTCGCCCAGATGTCGGCGTTCTGGTTCAAGCTCACGTCAAAAGTCGTGAAGAACCACTTCATCGGCATGGCCAGCGACCCTGCGGCGACTTCTTCGGTCCCGCGGAGAGGGGCCCTTGCCGAGTTGCCGGCGGACATGGCGCCGCGGGCGATGGTCATCAAGCGGGCGAAGCGAGTCGACATCGAATGCGTCGTCCGCGCCTACCTCGCCGGTTCAGCCTGGGCCGAGTACCGAAAGTCCGGGACGGTCCAGGGGGTAAGACTTCCCGGCGGTCTGCGTGAGGCGGAAAAGCTGCCGGAGCTGATGTTCACGCCGACCACCAAGGCCGAAGCCGGCCACGACCAGCCGCTCACCTGGCGTGAAACGATCGACCTGGTCGGCGAGGACACGGCGGTGCGGCTGCGAGAGCTGTCGTTCAAGCTGTTCGGCGCAGCCCACGAACACGCGTCCGCCCGCGGGATGATCGTCGCCGACACGAAATTCGAATTCGGCTGGCTCGGCGGTGAGCTGATCCTCATCGACGAAGTCCTGACGCCCGACTCGAGCCGCTTCTGGGCGGTCGAAGACTACCGGCCAGGCGTGTCGCCGCCGGCCTTCGACAAGCAGTTCGTGCGAGACTGGCTTTCGGCGAGCGGCTGGAACAAGAACCCCCCGGCGCCGTCGCTCCCGGCCGACGTCATCGCAAAGACCAGGCGCCGCTACGAACAGGCGCTGGAACGGTTGACCGGCCAGCGTCTGATGGAATGACGTTCCCAGGCAGTGCCGGGGCGTATCATCAGCAGGTTTGCGCAGCTTTAGAAAAGCAGAGACGATGGCAAGCACCGAATCACAGCAGACGTCACCGACACAGGAACCGACACCGGGGTCCACCCGCGTTCGCAAGGCGTCCACCCGCCCCGAGAGCAGGCGCGGCATGACCAAGGGCGCGATACGCGCGCAGCGGCGTGCACGAAGCGAAGGCCGGAAACGGCGCAAGCGGATGCTCTGGTTCGCCCTCGCGATACTGGTGGCCGCGGCGTTCATCGCCAGCCTGCTCGTGCCGGGCGGCCTGCGCTCGCAGGGCAACCTGACCACGCGGTCCGCGATCAACACGGGCGGCCCGGTCGCGATACTGCCGGACGAAGGCCGCGACCACGTCGAGGCCGGACAACCTGCCTCCGGCGGGTTCAAGACGAAGCCTGCCACGTCCGGCCCGCACTGGCAGACTCTTCCGACCGCTGCGGCGCCAGACGGTTCTCCGGCGCGCTGGGGCGCGTATGACCACGCGCTCCCCGACGAGGTGCTCATCCACAACCTTGAACATGGCGGAATCGGCCTTCACTACAGCTGTCCGGAAGGCTGCGCCGATTTGATCGAACAGCTAAAGGGAATCATGGGCCGCAACCCTTCGCAGTTCATCGTCTCGCCATACCCGGGCATGGACCGCAAGATCGCCATCACCTCGTGGCGTCACCTTCTTTACCTCGACGAGTTCGACGAGGCGAAGATCCGCGAGTTCGTCGACGCCTATCAGGACCGGGCGCCCGAAAGCGTCCCGCAGAACCAGTTCTAGCCGGTGCCGTACATCGCACGGGTCCGCGTCACTCTGAAGCCCGCGGTCAACGATCCACAGGGCATCACGATTGCGCGGGCGCTGAAATCCCTGGGATTCGAGGGCGTGCAGAGCGTGCGCGCCGGCAAGTACCTCGAACTCAGGCTGGCCGACGACGACGCTACCGCGGCCGAGGAAAGGGTCCGCACCATGTGCCAGAAGCTGCTGGCCAATCCCGTGACCGAGACGTTCAGTTTTGACCTGGAACAGATCTAGTTGGGCGCGTCGGGGTGCTACCGGATCCGCACGAACTTGCTGACGCTTTGGCC
>JACPRT010000113.1 GCA_016189845.1 Chloroflexota bacterium
CAAGTGCGTCATCGACGCCAGTTCGATCACGACTCCCACGCCTCCGATGCTTGTCGACGAGAACGGCAGGCGAGTGACGATGGCGCCTCCGTCGGCGAAGTCCGCCGCGTAGCTCACCCCACCGCAGCTTCGATTTCGCCGGTCAGGTCCAGCGGCGCATCGGGCGGGTCGGCTGGATCGATCCGGCCATCGGCAATCGCAATCAGCGTCCGCACCAGCAGCGGCCGCTCGCGTTCGAGCCCTGCCTGCCTGATGGCGGTGAACAGCGTGAGCGCCTCGCCTTCGGCCGCCTTGATCTCCTGTGCGGAGCGACCTCGCACTTCGGTCCAGAGCCGGTCGAACTGGCCGCCTCGCATCAGGAACGAGCAGTAGCTGAGGACAGGGCCGGCGTCGACATCCTGGGTCACGAGGTTCACCATCGCCCCGGTGCGGGTCGCCCGCTGGTCGATCAGGTCCCAGATGACCTTCTGCCAGGTGCCGATCGGGCCGTCTGGCAGGGCGGGGTGCAGGTTCACCATCCTGAACCGCTTGCAGAGCTCGGGCGCGATCAGCATGTAACCGGCCGTCACCGACACGTCTGCTTTGTACCCCGACAACAGTTCCGCCGCGGCGAGGTCGTAATCGCGCCTCAGCTCGGGCCACGGCCTGCCGCCGCTGGCCTCTCGAAACCGCTTCGATGAGAATGCGACCAGCGGGATGCGGCGAGCTTCCACCCGCGCGATGAACGTATCCGAGCCCGGAGCCTCGCCCTTCTCCCGGTTGCAGAACACGAAGTCGATGCTGGCGTTCAGCGCCCCGGAGTCGATGGCGTCCAGAGCGGCATTCAGCAGGCCCAACGACCCCTCGCCGCGGCCGGTGGAGAACCAGCCGAGACGCAGCGCTCCACGCCTCACGTGGTGCTGTTCTGGCCCGCGCCGTCGCCCGAGGCGGGCTCGTCTTCCTGGAGGAAACGCATCTGCTCGGCGAATGCCGACTGGAGGCGAGTGACCTTCAATTCGGCAGAGGTGAGCAGTTCGTTGCACCGCTTGGCGAGCACCATGCCCTGCTCGAACAGCCGCATGGCCTCGTCGAGAGGCAGCTTCCCGGACTCCAGGGCGCGGACCGTCTCTTCGAGCTTCGCGAACGACTGCTCGAAGGTCGCTGGAACGCTTTCGTTGATGCCCGCGCGGGCCGTCTTATCGGTCATCTGCCCGTCGGTCATTGTATCCACGCCGCCATCGCCGGCTACCGCCTGCGCACCGACGTCGCGGTGGCTTCGACCTCGCCGTCGCCCAGCGTCACTTCCAGCGGGTCACCCGGCGCAACGTTTCCAGCACTCGTCACGATCGGGCCGCCAGGTCCGAGCCGCACGACCGCGTAGCCGCGTTCCAGGATACTGTTGGGAGAGAGTGCGCGCAGCTGAGCCTCCAGCCCGTTCAGTTCGGTGCGACGGAGGTGCAGGGCGCGCGACATCGCCGCGTGAGCGCCAAGCAGCATCTCGTTGATACCCTCGCGCAGGTCAAGCGTGCTGGGGGCACTGGCCGACAGCCGGTCGACAGCGAGCGAAAGCCCCACCCGGGCGTCGCCGGCGCGCCGGCGGAGCGACTCGGAGATGCGGCGGGCGTGCTCACGCACATCCGTCCGTAGGTCCTCGATGTTTGGCACGACCAACTCCGCGGCCGCGGACGGGGTCGGCGCCCGCAGATCGGCCACGAAGTCGGCAATCGTGACGTCGGTCTCGTGGCCGATCGCGCTCACGATCGGCACGCGGCTGGAAAAGATCGCGCGTGCCACGGACTCCTCGTTGAACGCCCAGATGTCTTCCAGCGACCCACCGCCGCGTGCCAGGATGGCCAGGTCCAGTCCCTGGAGCTGGTTCACCTGGTCGAGCGCAGCGACGATCCCGGGCGCGGCCGACTGACCCTGCACCGGGGTCGGGACGACGATCACCTCGACGATCGGGTAGCGTCGCCGAAGGATGTTGAGGATGTCCTGCAGCACCGCTCCGGTCGGCGACGTCACCACTGCGATACGGGCGGGGAATTTTGGCAAAGGTCGCTTGCGGGAAGGTTCGAACAGGCCTTCGGCCTGAAGCCTCTCCTTCAGGCGCTCGAACGCGATCTGAAGCGCCCCCATCCCGGCTGGCCGGACCATGTCGACGTAGAGCTGGATGTCGCCGCGCACCGTGTAGTAGGAAACGCGTCCATGCGCGATCACCTGCAGGCCGTCGGTGAGGTTGTCGGCGCCCTGGCCGCCCTTGAACATGACCGACTGGAGCGAACCGGCGGCGTCCCGGAGCGAAAAATACGTGTGGCCGGAACCGTACCGGCGGGCGTTGGCGACCTCCCCGGTCACCCAGATGTCCTGCAGCGCCGGGTTGGCCTCGATGTACTCCCTGATGTACCCGGCGACCTGCGAGACGGTGTAGACGGCCGACGCGGTCTCCACGCCCGCCTGCCCTAGCGCACCCGCTCGATGTAGCGACCGTCCCGGGTATCGATCTTGAGCTGGTCGCCCTCGTTGATGAACAGGGGCACCATCAGCTCGAGGCCGGTATTGGTGGTGATCTTCTTCAACGCGCCGGTCGCAGTGTCACCCTTCACCGCCGGCTCCGCGTGCTCGACCTTGAGTAACACGAACACCGGCAGCTCGACCGCGATCGGCGCGCCCTCGTAGATCAGCACGTCGATCTTTTCGCCCTCGACGATGTACCTCGTTGCGTCGCCGAGGACCTCCGCGGGCACCACGAACTGCTCGTAGGTCTCCGTATCCATGAAGGTGTGGGAGTCGCCGTCGAAGTAGAGGTACTGGCAGGAGCGCGTGTCGATCGGCGCAGGCGTGAGACGATGCGTTCCCGGCATCTTCTTCTCGAAAACGTTGCCGGATTTCACATGCCGGAGCTTCAGGGTGAGGGTCGGAGGCGCCTTTGGCGCCTTCCGGTGCTGCCACTCCATCACGGTGTACACCTCGCCCTCGTAGAGGATGGCGAGGTTGCGTCGAAGTTCGCTAAAGCCGATTGTCACAGCGAGATTGACTCCATCAGGTCACAAACTTGCGGGCATTGCTGAGGACGCGGGCTCGACCGTTCTCGAGCACCACCACGTCTTCTATTCTCACGCCTCCCCAGCCGGACAGGTAGATGCCAGGCTCGACGGTGAAGACCATCCCGTTCTCGAGCACGTTCTTGCTGGTCGGGCCGACCCCGGGGCTCTCGTGGACCTCGAGCCCGACGCCGTGTCCCAGCGAGTGGCCAAAATCCTCGCCATGCCCCGCGGTCTCGATGACTGTCCTCGCCAGCTTGTCGCACTCGGCGCCGGTCATTCCGCTGGCCAGCGTTTCGATCGCGGTCAGCTGCGCGCCCAGTACGATGTCGTAGACGCGCCCGAACCGGGCGTCAGGCTTGCCAAGGATGATCGTGCGCGTGAGGTCGCTACAGTAACCCTCGTACCGCGCCCCCATGTCGATGACGACCGGCTCGCCTTCACGGATCACGCGGTCGGCCGCACGGTGGTGGGGTAGCGCCCCGTTCGGCCCCGCTCCGACGATCGTGTCGAACGAGACGGCCTCGGCCCCCCGGCCTCGGACGGCCAGCTCGACCTGCCACGCGACCTCAGCCTCCGTCATGCCAGGCGCGATCTTTTCTGAGACCTCGTCGAACGCCTCGTCGGCGATAGTGATGGCCCGCTGAAGCAGAGCGAGTTCGTTGGAATCCTTGATTGCGCGTTGCTCGATCGTGATCCCTGTCGTGGCGACCAGCTCGACTTCCGGCGCCGCCTCGCCGGCGCTTTTGAAAGCGTCCTTGAAGCGCCCGAGCTGGGCTACCGTCACGTTCTCCGCCTCGAACCCGAGCTTCCTGACTCCGAGCTCGCCCGCGAGTTTTGGCAGCCAGTCGGACCCGGCGCGGATGCGCTCGACGCGGAACGCCGGCGCCTGTCGCCCGGCCTGTTCCACGTACCGGAAGTCGGTGGCAAGCACCGCCTGCGCTTCGGTGATCAGGAGGAAGCCTGCGGTACCGACGAAGCCGGACAGGTAGCGCCGGTTGGAGCCCTCCGAGATCAGGATCCCGTCGAGCTCCTTCTCCTTCAGCTTCGCCCGGAGGGCAGACACCCGGGCGCCAGTCGCGGGCGCAACGGCGGTCATCGGGTTCTTGAGGCTTTGCCCGCCTGGCCGGTCTCTGAGGCGAGGTATTCGAGCGCGAAAAGGTACCCGCGCCAGCCCAGGCCGGCGATCTGCCCGCGGGCGAAAGGCGCGATGACGGAGTGACGGCGGAACTCCTCGCGGGCGTGGATGTTCGAGATGTGGACCTCGACGACAGGCAGCCCGGAGTCGAGGAGGGCGTCGAGAATCGAGTACCCGACCTGCGTGAGCGCCCCGGCGTTGATGATCACACCGGAGGCGGCGCCGGCGTTCTCCTGGATGAAATCGACGATCGCGCCTTCGTGGTTCGACTGGAAGAACGTGACCGCGGCGCCGAGCTCGCCGGCCCGCCCGCGGAGCGCTTTCTCGACGTCGGCAAGCGTCGTCGACCCGTACAGCTTCGGGTCGCGCCGGCCCAGACGGTTCAGATTGGGGCCGTTGATCACAAGGAAATTCGGGGTCTGTGGCACGACCGGACTCCAGGGATGCCGCCAGCCGCGGCGAGAATGCGGCTCTCCAGCTTACACCGTCGAGCCGGGACCATCCGCGCCGGGAACATCGTCCCTGGGCCGTGCCACGGCCGACGCCCTGCTTTTCGACCTGGTGCCCGCGCGGGGGTGGGCCCGCTCATACACGATGCGGGCCTGCTCCGCAGAGACGTGGGTGTAGATCTGGGTCGTGACCGGGCTGGCGTGGCCGAGCAGTTCCTGAACCACCCGCAGATCGGCGCCGCCGTCGAGCATGTGGGTCGCAAAGCTGTGCCTGAGGGTATGGGTATGAAAGTCAGGGTCCAGGCCGGCAGCGATGGCATGTTTCTTCACGATCATCTGGATGCTGCGCACCGTCAGCCGCCCGCCGTAGCGGTTGAGCAGCAAAGCGTCTCCCGTCCTGCGGGCAATCCAGCCGGGACGAACGTTCGCAAGATACGAGCGCAGCGCGTCCGCGGCGGGGATGCCAAGCAGCGCGATCCGGTACTTTGAGCCCTTGCCCAGGACGCGTACCTCGCGGGTTCTCAGCTCAACATCGGCAACGTCCAGCCCGTGGGCTTCGGTCACCCGGAGGCCCGCCGAGTAAATCAGTTCCAGCACCGCCCGGTCACGCCGTCCGGTTCCAGTGGCCGCATCGGGGGCGGTCAGCAGGGCAACGATCGCCTCTTTGACGACGATGACGGGCAGCCGTCGGTCGGCCCTGGGCGCGCCCACCATGTCGGTCTGGTCCCGGCTTGCCGCTTTTCGGTCCCTCAAGAACTGGTAGAAGGCGCGCAGGGCGGTCAGCTTGCGCGTCACGCTTGCCTTGACGTATCCGATCTCGATGAGCCATGCGAGGTAGCCGCGCAAGAACCACCGGTCCGCACGGTCGAAGCTGTCGGCCTCTTTCATCCGCAGAAACTCGCCGTACGGCGCGAGGTCGTTGAGGTAGTTGCGGACCGTGAGCGGCGCAAGCTGGCGACCGCCTCGCAAGTGCCTTTCGAACTCGCGCAACCAGCGGTCCCAGCCGAGCGCCAGGAGCGGATCGGGCCGGCGGCGCGTCCCTCGCCTCGCTGCGCCGGCCATCACGAGCTCACGCTTCCGCGGTCGCTACCGCCTCTTCCTCGGCCTTGCCGTCCCCGGCGACCGCCGCCCCGGGACGCGGGCCCGTGTACTTGCATATGACGCACTGCACAGAGTCGCGCCCGCGCTCGACGAGCAGCTTGCCGCACTCGGGGCAAGGCTCTTTGATGGGCTTGCGGGTGGTCGTGAACGTGCAGTTGGGGTAGTTCGAGCACCCGTAGAACGGACGCGCCGGCTTCCCCTGGCGCCTGCGGCCCTGCTGCTGAAGGATTTCTCCACCATCGACCGGGCACGTTGCGCCGGTCGTGATGCGAAGCGGCCGCGAGTTCCTGCACGCCGGGAAGCCGCTGCATGACAGGAACTTCCCGAAGCGCCCGGTCTTGATGACCATCGGACGCTCGCACTTCTCGCAGATCTCCTCGCTCTTCTCGTCCAGCTCCGCAGACGGCACGCGCGGGCCGGACAGCGCCTTCTGGAGGTCGTCCTTGAACGGCTCGTGAAACTGCTTTAGCGTCGGTATCCACTCGACCTCACCGCGGGCAATCGAGTCGAGGTTCTCCTCCATCGTCGAGGTGAACCCCGTGTCCATGATTTCCGGGAACCGCTCCTTCAGGTAGTCGCAGACCACGATGCCGAGCTTGGTCGGCTTGAATCGCCCGCTCAGCCTCGCCACGTAGTCCCGTTGCTCGATTGTCTGCACGATCGTCGCGAACGTGCTAGGGCGGCCGATCCCGTTTTCCTCCAGTGTTCGGATGAGCATCGCCTCCGAGTACCGGGGCGGGGGCTGTGTGAACTTCTGCTCGCCGACGGCGTCTTCGGCCTTCATCAGGCGCACGAGCTCGCCCTCCCGGAGCGGGACCAGCTCGCGAGAGTCCTCGTCGCTCTCGTCCTCGTCTTCACGGGACTCCAGGTATACGATCCGGAATCCGGCGAACTTCAGCACAGACCCGATTGCACGAAGCGTGTACGCGGCCTGCGACGGCCCACCGGCGGCCTCCACGTCGACCGTCGTCGCATCGGCGACGGAGTCTTTCATCTGGCACGCGACCGCGCGCTTCCACACGAGCTCGTAGACCCTGAGCTGGTCCTGCGACAGGAACGGCGCCACGCTTTCGGGCGTGCGCTGGACCGAGGTCGGCCGGATGGCCTCATGGGCCTCCTGCGCCACCTTGCTCTTCGTCTTGTAGACCCGGTGCCGGTCGAAGTATTCCGGGCCGAACTTGCCCTTGATGAACTCGCCGATCTCAGTTACGGCCTGCGGCGAGAGGTTCGTCGAGTCTGTCCTCATGTAGGTGATCAGTCCGACCGGCTCGCCCCCGCCCAGCTGGACGCCCTCGTAGAGGTCCTGGGCGATTCTCATCGTGCGCTGTGCGCTGTACCGCAGCCTGCGGGCGGCCTCCTGCTGCAGAGTGCTCGTGATGAACGGGGCCGCGGGCCTGGTCTTGACTTCCTTCGTGACGACCGATGACACCCGGTACCGGGACGCCCGCAGGTCGGCCAGGATCCGGTCCGCCTCTTCACGGTTCGCCACCCGTGCCTTGCCGGACTTGCCTGCGATCGCCGAGAGGACGGCGCGGAATGTCTGGTTGCCGACGGCTTCCTTGGCCAGGGTGACGGTGATCACCCAGTACTCTTCCGGCTTGAACGCCTCGATCTCGCGTTCGCGGTCGACAATCAGCCGCAGAGCTACCGATTGCACCCGGCCTGCGGACAGGCCGCGCCGGACCTTCTTCCACAGGACCGGGCTCAACTCGTAACCGACGATACGGTCGAGAATGCGCCGGGCCTGTTGAGCGTTGACGAGGCGCATGTCGATCTCGCGCGGGTGCTGAAACGCCTCGCGGATCGCGTTCTCGGTGATCTCGTGGAACACCACGCGGCGAAGCGGGGCACCCTTCAGTCCGGCGGCCTGCACGAGGTGCCAGGAAATCGCCTCCCCCTCCCGGTCGGGGTCGGTCGCCAGGTAAATGCTGTCGGCGCCCTTCGCGGCACGCTTGATCTCCCGCATGACGTTCTCGCGCCCGGAGACCTCAACGTAAGTTGGCTTGAAATTGGCGTCGATATCGACTCCCAGGTCGCGCTCGGGCAGGTCGCGGACGTGGCCCATCGAGGCCTTCACCTCGTAGCGGTCTCCGAGATACCGGCCCACTGTTCGCGCCTTCGCAGGCGATTCGACGATTACCAGGTCTTTTGGCATGTTTCCTTCCGGAGTCGCCGGATCAGCCTTTGGCCAGTCCCGGCGATCTCGAATAATGTAGCGGCCCGGCCTGCCGCACGAGACCGCGAAGTTCCATCAACGCAAGCGCCGCGCTAACCGTAGCACTCGGCAGCCCCGACGATCGAATGACATCATCGATGTGGACGGGCTCGTCGGTCACGCCCTGCAGGACCTGCCTCTCGATCTCATCGTGAGGCGATGCCATTCCGGTCAGGTCCAGCTGACGGCCGCTTCGGGCCAGCTTCAGGTCTTCCAGAATGTCCGAGCTCCGGGCCACAAGTCTGGCGCCCTGCTGGATCAGGGAGTTCGTGCCCGCGCTCTTCTCTGACAAGATACTGCCCGGGACAGAGAACACGTCTCGCCCCTGTTCGAGGGCGAAGCCGGCCGTGATCATCGCGCCGCTCTTGAACCCTGCCTCGATCACGAGCGTACCCCTGGTCAGGCCACTGAGGATCCGGTTCCGGCGCGGGAAGTTCGCTGGCTCGATTCCGTGGCCCAGCGGAAACTCGCTCATCAGAGCGCCGCGTTCGGCGATCTGGTCGGCCAGCCTGCGATGCTCCTGTGGATAGATCAGGTCGAGCCCCGCGCCCATGACCGCAACGGTCGTCGCTCCCCCGTCGAGCGCGGCACGGTGCGCGATCCCGTCGATCCCGCGGGCGAGTCCGCTCACGACGATGAGTCCGGCCGCCGCCAGCTCCGTGGTCAACCGGAGGGCGGTCTCCCGCCCGTAGGGAGTGGGCGTGCGTGTGCCTACGACCGTGATGCCGCGCTCGTCCAGGACGCCGGGCGTGCCACGGACGTACAGGACCGGCGGAGGGTCATAGATCTCCTTGAGGAGGCGGGGATATCCAGGCGAGATTCTCGCGAATGCTTGCAGACCTGCCCGCTCCATCAGCTCGACCTCGTGATCGGGGTCGATCGCCCGCCGATCGATGAGGATCCTTTCTATGATTTCCCGTTCGAGCCCCGCGGTCGCAAGTTCGGCCGGACCTGCCGTCCATGCCTGCTCGAGATCGCCGAAATGCTCTTCCAGGCGCTCGAACCGCTTCGGTCCGAGCCCCGGGATGCGATTGAGGGCGAGCCAGTATTTGAGCGCGGACACAGTGTCCTCCGCGGCTGCCGGAAAACGGGTACGAAAAACACGACCTGCGCTGCAGGTCCCGAGTCAGGAGCGGAGAGGGCGGGATTCGAACCCGCGGTCCAGGTTACCCTGGACACACGCTCTCCAGGCGTGCCCATTCGACCGCTCTGGCACCTCTCCAACAGGCCAGTCGCAACGCGTGACTGAAAGGTCAGAACAGGAAGGAGAACGTGCTGGCTGGCGGAGAGGGCGGGATTCGAACCCGCGATACGTTTCCGTATACCGCTTTTCGAGAGCGGCGCCTTCAGCCACTCGGCCACCTCTCCGTGCCGAAGTATAGCAAGGCCGACGTATTTCTCCAGCCGCGGGTGGCAGGAATAGTTGACACGTCTCGTTGCCGGCTTGATCGTGTATAGCCATGGCGACTAGCACGCGGGCGGTTGGTTCCTGGTGCGGCGTCGTCCTTGCCGCCGGCATGGGCGTCCGCATGAAGTCGACGCGTCCCAAGGTGCTCCATCCCGTTTGCGGACTCCCCATGCTCGCGCACGCGACGCGCGCCCTTCGGAACGCCGGTATTTCGAGAATCGTGGTCGTCGTGCCCGCGGGCAGTGAACGCTCTCTTGAGTTCCGCTCCGCAGCAGGTGCGGGCGCGAAGCTGGTCGCGCAGGAGTCGCCACGCGGGACCGCGGACGCACTCCTGGCGGCCCGGCCGGCGTGCGGTGCGGCGCGGAAAATCCTGCTCACATACGCAGACGTGCCGCTGGTCCGTCCCGAGACCATGCGGCAAATGGTCGATGCACATGTGAAGTCCGGGTCCGCCATCACCATGCTCACCGCCAGGGTCGACGACCCCCAGGGACTCGGCCGGGTCATCAGGGGACAAGACGGCTCGGTCACCGCGGTGGTCGAGGAGAAGGACGCCAACCCGGCCACGCTGGCGGTCAATGAAATCAACTCCGGCTGCTATGCGTTCGACGCCCGGTGGATATGGGCGACGCTGCCACGCATCCAGCGTTCCCGGAGCGGGGAGTTCTACCTCACCGACGCCGTGGCGTACACGATCGACGCCGGTAGGCCCGTGGCCGCGATGGCAGCGGCCGACGCCCGGGAGGTTGCCGGGGTCAACGATCGGCTTCAGCTCGCCCAGGCGGAGGCCGTCATGCGCCGGCGGATACTCGAACGCCTGATGGCCTCCGGGGTTTCGGTCGTGGACCCATCGACCACCTACGTGGACATCCAGGTCGAGATAGGGCAGGACACCGTGATCGCGCCCAACACGCACCTGCGGGGGTCGACTCGCATCGGCCAGGCGTGCGAGATCGGCCCGAACGCGATCCTGACTGACGTCGCCGTCGGCGACGGCTCGCGCGTCATTGCAAGCTTCGCCGAATCGGCCAGCATCGGCGCTCGCGTAAATGTCGGCCCCTTCAGCCGGATCCGCCCCGGCACGGTCATCGACGACGACGTCTACATCGGCAATTTCGCCGAAATAAAGAACAGCCACGTCGGGTCGGGCACCCACATAGGCCATTTCAGCTACACGGGCGATGCAACCCTGGGGCGGCGCGTCAACATCGGCGCAGGCGCCGTAACGTGCAATTTTGACGGCAAGGCAAAGCACGCCACCATAATTGGAGACGACGCTTCGATCGGATCGGACACCATGCTCGTGGCCCCGATCAGGGTCGGCGCCAGAGCGAAGACCGGCGCCGGCGCGGTCGCGACGAAAGACATACCGCCCGGCGTGACAGTCGTCGGCGTGCCCGCGAAGCCGCTTGTTCCAGCTGCGGACCACGACGGGCAGGGTCCGGACGCACGCAGGGACGTACGCAGAAAGGTTCGCAAAACGGCACGATGAAGTCCGCGGAAGATCCCAGTCATAGACGTGGCCTGATGCCCGGCCTCCGGAACGGAGACGCCCCATGACCGGTGTCGAGTGGGCGATCTGGGCCACGGTGGCGGTGCTCGGGGCCGTCTACCTGCTCGGCGCGGCGGTAGCCGCGGTATTTGCTGCAGACACGCGGGCCGGCGTGTCTTCCAGCGCGCTACCGGAGGCCGCCGACAGCCGCGTCGGCGATCTCCCTGCTCCTGCCGAAGCCGTGGCAGCCGGCCGCGGCCTTGCGCTGTTTGCCGGCGTCTGCGCGGCGTTCACGCTGGCCCTTGCATTGTCCACGTATACCGCCGCGCGACCCTGGCAGTTCGCCACCGCTGGCGCCGCGATGCTCGCGTTGCTGGTCGTATCGCACCTGGTGCTCGGAGCGACGCCGGTCCGGACGAACAACCTGCTCCGGCGCATGCTCGCGCCAGTGGCCAGACTCCTCGCCAGTTCGGTACGAATCTCGCCGATCAATCGCGTGATGAATCATGGTCTGCGACCAGCGGTCACCGCCGAATCTCCTGCCGGAGACGTGACCGCAGCTCTCGCGCAAAACCTCGAACGGCTCGAGCGGACCAGCCTCGAGGGCGACAACGGCGAGCTGCGCATGATCAAAGCGGTGCTGAGCATGGACACCGCCCGGGTGAGAGAGATCATGCGGCCGAGAGTCGACATGGTGACTGCGCGTGCCGACGCACGCCCCGAGCAGCTAACGAG
>JACPRT010000108.1 GCA_016189845.1 Chloroflexota bacterium
ACCTGGGCGAGCTTTTCGACGATCGCGGTCTTGCCGACCCCGGGCTCCCCTACCAGCAGCGGATTGTTCTTGCGCCGCCGGACCAGGGTCTGGACTACCCGGTCAAGCTCGTGTTCGCGGAGGTGGAGTGAGTCGAGCTTTCCTGCTCGCGCAAGGGCGGTTAGATCGGCCCCGTATTTGTCGAGAGCCGGGCTCGCCGCCGGCTTCACCGGGCGGGCGTCGGCTGACGCACCGGAAACGGGAATGGCGGGGATGGTGAGAAGGTGGTCGATAGCCTCCCTGACGCGCGACAGCGTGATCCCGTACGTTTCCAGGATGCCCGCCGCCATGTTGTTGCCGTGCCGGACGACCGCAACCAGCAGGTGCTCGACTCTCACCGATCCATTGTCTCCGCGCAGCGCCTCCTCGAGGGCCAGGTCCAGCACCTGGTACATGTGGTCGCTGAGGCCCATCGGAGCGCCATCGGGGTTCCCGACGCCCAGAAGCGATTCGAGCTCGGACCGGAACCGCGCCCGATCGATGCCAAGCCCGTCGACGATCCGCTCTCCGAAGGGGGACCCATCGCTCAACATCGCCAGGACCACGTGCTCTGGACCGATGAGCTCGTGGTGGAGTCTGCGTGCCTCGCATTGCGCCTGGACGAGCACCTTTCTCGCCTCGTCCGTGAACCGGTGGAACCGGCTGCGCATTTGAACCGCCCTCGGCGTCAGACGCCCGAAGCGCAGCGCTTCTGGAGGCGCACCCATTCGGAATCGATGCGCGCCTGGATTTCAGCCAGCAGGCCTGCGTTGGCCTCGGTCATCAGGTGCTTGAACCTGCCCTGAGCGCGCATGTAGTCGGCGACCGGCCGCGTCTTTCGGCCGGATCCTGTCATATGCCACGCGCCATCGATGACCTCGTAAAGTGGCCAGGCGCCCGACTCCACGGCCAGTCGAGACACGTTCATCGTGTCCTCGGGCTCGTGCCGCCAACCTCGATTGCAGGGCGCGAACACATTGATGAACGAGGGACCGGCAGCGGCTTCCGCCTTGCGGACCTTCGTCATCAGGTCCTTCCAGTGATGGACGGCCGCCTGCGCGACGTAGGGGATGCCGTGGGCCGCCACGATCGCGGTGACATCCTTGTTCCAGTCCACCTTCCCGGCCGTGGCCGCTCCCGCGGGGGTCGTGGTCGTCCAGGTGCCCTTCAGGGTCGCCCCGCTGCGCTGGATGCCGGTGTTCATGTACCCCTCGTTGTTGAGGCACACATAGACGAACCGGTGGCGCCGTTCAAGAGCGCCGCTGAGCCACTGCAGTCCGATGTCGTAGGTTGCGCCATCCCCGGCGAACACGACGAACGTCAATGGCCGTTCCGCCATCCGCCCCTTGCGGACGAGCGCCTTATAGGCAGCTTCGATCCCGGAAGCAGTCGAGGCTGCGTTCTCGAACGCGCTATGGATCACCGGGACCTTCCAGGCGGTGTCGGGGAACCTGGTGCTCGACACTTCAAGACAGCCGGTCGCGAGTGACACCACGGCGGGGTTGGCCAGCGCCATCAGCACCATGCGTACGACGACCGATTCCGAGCAGCCCGGGCACAGCCCGTGCCCTGAAGCCAGAGTCTCGGGACGTTCGGTGAGGGCCTGGAGCTTGAGCGTCATTTCGCCGTGCCCTCGTGCAGACCCAGATAGGTCTGGCCGTCGGTGATACGACCGACGTGCAGGGTGTCGGCAAGCTCCTGGATTGCCTGTTCGAGGACTCGCTGCGTCGTCACCCTGCCGCCGAGCCCGTACACGAAGCTCTTGAGCATTGGCTTGTCGGGCTCGCGAAACATCGTCACCGCGATGTCGCTGTACAGCGGGTTGCCCGGTGACCCGAATCCGATCGCCCGGTCGAGGACGCCGATCACGGGAGTGCCACGGAGCGCGTTAGCGACCAGGCGGGTGGGGAACGGACGGAACAACCGGATGCGGAGCGCGCCGACTCGGAGGCCGCGCTCGCGTGCCGTGTCCACGGCCGCCCTGACCTGCCCTTCCAGCGAACCCATCACGACGATCGCGATCGCTGCGTCCTCCAGGCGATACGTCTCCAGGAGACGGTAGCGGCGGCCGGAGACCTGCGCAAACCTGTCGAGGGCCTCGGCAGTGACATGAACCGCACGTTCGAGCGCGGCCACCTGCTGGCGCTTGTGTTCGAAATAGCTGTCGCGGGCGTCCATGGCGCCGAACGTGACCGCCTGATCTGCGGACAGCAGTGAGAGGCCCGGCTCGTATTCCCCGACAAACTCGCGGACGGTTGAGTCATCCAGAACGTTCACTCGCTCGACCGCGTGCGTGACCGAAAAGCCGTCGATCAGGTTTGCCGTCGGCAGCAACACGTCCGGGTGTTCCGCGATCACCTGCGCGATCAGAGCCTGGTCGTAGGCCTCCTGCGGGCTGCTTCCCGCCAGCATCACCCAGCCCGTCTCGCGCATGGCCATCGCGTCGGAGTGGTCGCCCAGGATGTTGATCGGCGACGACAGGGCACGTGTGCACAGGTGCATCACGATCGGCAGACGCATGCCGGAGGCGACGCCCAGCATCTCGAACATGAGGGCAAGCCCGGGCCCGGCTGTCGCCGTGACCGCGCGTCCACCTGCTGCGGCCGCGCCGACACACACGCTCAGGGCCGCGTGCTCGCTCTCGACGGTGACGAACTCCGTCCTGACCTCGCCGTTCGCGAAGTATTCGGCGAACTTCTCGATGATCAGGGTCTGCGGCGTGATCGGGTACGCGGCGACGACCTCTGGATCGATTTGCTTCAAGGCATAGGCCACGGCTTCGCCGCCGTTGATCGCCAGCGCGTTTGCAGGCGGCGCTTCGATCGGCAGATCAACCGTGCTCGGCATCTTCGACGGCGCCATCACACCCGCCTGTCTTCGGGGACCATCTGTATGCAGTGTTTCGGGCATTCGGAAGCACAGATTCCGCAACCCTTGCAGTGCGCCAGATCTACCCCTGTCAACCGGTCTTTGTAGACCTGCATCGACGTATCCGGGCACATCACCCAGCAGATCATGCAGTGGGTGCATTGAGAGAAATCGATCACCGGTCGGCGCGTGCGCCAGGCCCCGGTCTGCACCCGCTCGGAGCTGCCTGGATTGCTGACCAGGCCCCCTGCGGAAATCCGCTTCCACTCAGCAATGCGGCTCGTCATACTGGCTCCGTCGTTCGCACGGTCCTGTAACCCTCGTCCAGAGCTTCGAGATTCGCCTCCACGATCCGGGCAGGAAATGTCGCTTCTAGACCTGCCTGCAGGGCTTTCTCCATGACCTTAAGTTCGATGACCGGATATGCCCTGAGCAGCGCGCCAAGGAGCGGCGAGTTCGGGATCGGGCGCCCGAGTAGCCGTTTGGCAATGCCATCGCCGTCGACGCACGCGATCCTGAGCCTGGGATCGCCAAAACGGTCTGCGACCTTCTCCGGCGCCAGCGTCGTGTTGACTACGGCGACGCCGGCCGACGGCAGTCCCTGGATCACGTCGACGACGTCCAGCAGGGTCCAGTCGAAGACGACTACGACATCCGGAGTGTCGATTGGCGACCGCAGGGTCGGTGGGGTGCGGTCGACCCGGGTGTGAGCCTCCACGGGCGCGCCGGAGCGTTCGGCGCCGAACTCGGGCAGGGATAGCGGATACAGGCCTGCGCGGACGCTTGCGGCGGCAAGGAGACGGCTTGCCGTCACGACCCCCTGGCCTCCACGCCCGTGCCAGCGGATCCGAGCAGGCAACCGGACCATCGTGCCGGTCGCCGAGTCGCGCCCCGATGCGATCGGGGTCATCGGCGCGATGCCTTGGTCGCGGCGAGCAACAGACTCATGCCTGTTGCACTTTAAGCGTGAGCATCTGGCCGCCGATCGGGCAGACACAGTGTGCGTTCCCACCGCCGTTTGGACCTGGCCTGAGGTGACGGTTCGTTAAGCCAGCGACCGCGGGATGGCACATGGGCCGGTCGAGCTTGCCTTCCGATGAGACCAGCCATCGATCCCCGGGCTTGAAGCCGAGGGGACACGTCCCCACCG
>JACPRT010000116.1 GCA_016189845.1 Chloroflexota bacterium
CTCGTCGAAGCCGGCCATGATCGCTTCCGTCTTCGCCAGGATGCTGGTCGTGTACAGGCCGGTGAGTTTGACGCCGGTGGGCATCATGACGTCGTCGGGCCTTCGCCACGACGAGCTCTGGCAGCGAATAGCGCGGGTGTTGTCTATGTACGAGCCGAAGGGAATGATCATCAACGCAAAGTCGCTGGCCAGTTCTTGCAGCCTGAGGTTCGCGACTCGTTCCGCGCTCTTGAATGCGAGTGGTCGGATGTACACGTCCTGGCGGTACCCGCAGCGCTCCAGCAGGTCGGTCGTGATCTTGCAGAGGTCGTCGACTGAATAGGGCAGCTCGATCTTCAGGATCCTGGAGCCGCGCAGTAGGCGCTCGAAGTGCTCGCGCAGCCGGAAGACATAAGTCTTGCCGTGCTCCTCGTTCCAGTTCCCACGGATGCCTTCGAACGCGGCGGTGCCGTAGTGCAGGGCGTGCGTCATGATGCTGACCTTGGCATCCTCGAGACGCACCTGCTTGCCGCCGAGGAATGCCCACGCCTGAGCCGCCATCAGCCTTCCGTCCTTCCCAAGCCGCGCAACCTGCCCATTATAGATTCCGACGAGCGGGCCTAGGGGTTCGGAATTGGCCGGTGGTATTTTCGGACCGCCTTGCCCAACCCACCGCAGCCTCCCCATGGTCGGCCTCGCGCCGGCGGCCGCACATCTACGTGGTGGCCGCTGATCAGCTATGTCCTGGTGTCCCTGGCCCTGCTTGCCTCGATCGCCGGTCTCGGCTACTGGGCCGGCCGGCGATCGCGCCCACCGCCCATCGGGTTCGCTGTCCCTACCGCGGCGCCACCTGTCCCGATCACGGCATACATCGCGGGCGAGGTCGCCGAACCCGGCGTGTACACGATTGCGCCGGCATCGAGGGTGATCGACCTGGTGGTCGCCGCAGGCGGACTGTTGCCTGATGCCGATCACGCCGCGTTGAATCTGGCGGCGAGGGTCACCGATGGACAGCGTGTGATCGTCCCGGCCATCCGGGCCGCGGCAGGCCCGCCCGTGCTATCGGCGAACGATCGGGCGGCCGCTGAAGGTCCGCCGCGAGGTGGCCGGGCAGTCACCGCCCCAGCCGGGCCGGTGAACCTGAATACCGCGAGCCCGGCGGATCTGGTTTCGTTGCCGCGGATCGGGCCCGCAACCGCGGCCGCCATCGTCGAATGGCGCGACCTCAACGGCGGCTTCAAGAGCGTCGATGACCTTCTCATGGTGAAGGGTATCGGCACGTCGACGCTGGAAGCGCTGCGACCATACGTGACCGCGCCATGATCCTGGGGCTGGCCGCCGCCGCTTTCGTCGCCGGCGTCGGCCTCGGGTACTACTTCGTGCCGGGCGCGTCCACGTCAGGCGCATACCTGATCGTGGGAGGGTGCGCCCTTTGCGCAGGCGTCAGCTCGCTCCTGTTGCGTCACCCCCGCCCCAGGCACCTTGGCTGGCTTCTGGCGGCGCTGTTGGTCGCAGGCGCCCTGCGCGGGTACATGGCCGGCGGGACTGTCCCACTGCTGCCCCCCGAGCTGCGCTCCGACTCCGCGGTCACACTCGAAGGCGTGCTGGCGCGCGACGCCCGACCGTACGGCGACTCACACGTCCTGTCCATTGAGGTCGATCGATACCAGGCGGAAGGCTCATGGCGACCCGCCGGCTTCCGGGTCGACGTGGTGGCAAGCCACCTTTCTGGCGCCGCCGCAGCGGCACGCGCGCCGGACGGCTTCCTGCCGGGCGACCGGTACCTGATCACCGGCCAGGCCGTTTCCGCTGCGTGGTCCCCGGCGGCGTCCCGGGGCTCTGCTGCCGTCGTTCGAGACGCCGAAGTGACCCTCCAGCAGTCGAAACCTTCGGGCGTTGCACGTCTGTTGGGATCGTTGCGCTCCAGGCTCGGCAGGTCGATCGACCGGACGAGTCCCGAACCGGCGGCCGGGCTGATCAAGGCGATGGTAACCGGCGAGCGGACGGGCCTGTCGTCGGAGACGCGTGATGCGTTCAGGCGGTCTGGCACATCCCACGTCCTGTCGATTTCAGGCATGCACGTCGGCATCGTGGCGGTGGCGTCGATCGCGGGGGCGGCCGCCATGCTCGGCCGACGGCGCCAGCTCTACCTGCTCGTGCCCGCGGCAGCGGTGTGGGGATACGCGGCCCTGGCCGGGTTCTCGCCGCCGGTCGCCCGGGCGGCGATCATGGCTTCAATATTCATTGGCGGCCGTGTTCTGGGTCGCCAGCGCAGCGTCGCCCCTGCCCTTGGGCTCGCTGCTGCGGGTATGGTGGTCCTCGACCCCCCTGTCCTCGCCGACGTGTCATTCCAGTTGAGCTTCCTCGCGATGTTCGGGCTCGTCGTGGTCACGCCGGGTGTGGCCCGTGCCGGCGAGTCGCTGATCGATCGCTTCGATTCCCGACTCCCGGAGTGCGGGTCGACGTTTTTTCGCAGCGTGAATTCGGGCGTGGCGATGTCCGTCGGGGCGATCAGCCTGACAGGGCCCTTGGTCGCGATCACGTTCGATTCGATTTCCATCTGGGGCGCACCCGCAACGCTCCTGCAGGTCCCGGCGCTCCCGTTCCTGATCGTTTTTGGCGGACTCGAAGCGGCCCTGGGCCTCGTCTGGCATCCGATCGGCGTCGTCGCCGCGGGGCCGGCCTGGGCTCTGGCGGGGTACGTGATTTCGATCGCCAACCTGTTTGCGAGACTGCCGGGCGGGGCGGTAAGGCCCGAAGGAACGGCGATCGTCGCAGCTGCGTTGTATTACGCGGCGCTGGCTGCGCTGTTGAACCTGGACAGGCTGCGCGACGTCGCCGCGAGCTTCGGTTCCACGGCGAACGGCGTAGCCGCAGGGGCGGCATGCTTCGCCGCTCGGCCTGTCCTTCCTCACAGCGCGGCGCCCAGGTTGTTTCTCCTGGCCTCCCTCGGCCTGGCCGGTCTTGCCTGGGCAGGCGCCATGGCGACCGCGGACGGCCGGCTCGCCGTCACCTTCTTCGAGACCGAGGGCGGCGATTCGATCCTGATCCGTACCCCGTCCGGCCGCCAGGTGCTGATCGATGGCGGCGACTCTTCGCTCGGGGCGGTCCGTGCCCTGAGCAGCAGGATGCCCTTCTGGGACCGGTCACTCGACATCGTCGTGCTGACTCACCCGCACGCGGACCACGCAAGGGGGCTGCTCGCGGTGCTCGAAAGGTACCGCGTCGACACGATTCTGGACTCACCGTCCGAATACGACAGCTCGGTGTATCGCGAATGGCTCGCCAGGACGGATGCTGAAGGCGCCCGACGCGTGGGTGCCTTAGCCGGGACCTCGGTCACGCTCGACCGCGGCGTGTACCTGGATGTTGTTTTCGCCCAGCCGGAGGCGCTCGCTCCGGACGCGAACGATCGCTCGATCGTGCTCAGGCTGGCCTACGGGGAGGCAGCCTTCCTGTTCACCGGGGACCTGTCGTCGGTGGCTGAGCGACGGGTCATCGAGGCCGGGCTGGACGTCCGTGCGCACGTCCTCAAGGTCGGTCATCAGGGCAGCCGCGGCTCGTCTTCAAACGCATTCCTGTCCGCGGTCTCGCCGTCCATCGCGGTCGTGCCCGCCAGCATCGGAAACAAGTTCGGTCATCCGCACGCTGAAGCGCTCGAGAGGATCGCCGGGTTCGTCGATCGCGATCGGATCCTGGTCACCATGGACCGGGGCACCGTGGACATCGAAACGGATGGACACAGATACGTGGTTCGGACCATGCGCTGAATCTCACGTCTATTTCGTTAGTTGACACTTACGTAAGTCCATGCTTAACTATGCGTCATGGAAGAAGCAATCCAGGCGCTCGCCGAGCCCCGACGCAGGGATATCCTCACGCTGGTCTTCGGGCGCGAGATGAAGGCCGGCGACATCGCAGCTCACTTCTCGGTGACGAGGCCGGCGATCTCGCAGCACATACAGGTCTTGAAGCGGGCCGGGCTCCTACACGAGCGGCGACAGGGTACGTGCCGCTACTACAGGGCGAGGCCGGAAGGCCTTGAAGACCTGCGCCGGTTCATCGAACAGTTCTGGGACTACCGGTTGCAGCTTTTGAAGGCCGCGGCCGAAGAGGAAGAGCGGAGGGAGTCGGCGCGGTGACACAAAGTAAGACTGACGAGGTCCGTGTCCAGGTTCGAATCGCCGCACGGCCCGAGACGGTCTTCTCCTTTTTCACCGACCCCGCAAAGATGGTCCGGTGGAAGGGGCGCTCGGCCCAGCTGGACCCTCGCCCTGGTGGCGACTACCGGATCGACGTCAACGGCCGCGACATCATGGCCGGCAAGTACGTCGAGATAACGCCGTACTCGCGCATCGTCTACACGTTCGGATGGGATACTCCGGGCAATCCAATCACACCCGGTTCGACGA
The DNA here is from genome assembly GCA_016189845.1 of Chloroflexota bacterium. Lineage (GTDB taxonomy): Bacteria > Chloroflexota > Dehalococcoidia > Lucifugimonadales > Lucifugimonadaceae > VGZT01. The sequence continues at coordinate 4,392 of JACPRT010000116.1, forward strand.
CGGTCGAGGTCACCCTGGCGCGGGACGGTGACGGCACTGTGGTGACACTGACCCACCGCGGCCTCCCCGCCGCTGCACGAGAGCAGCACGCCATGGGCTGGCAGCACTACCTGGGCAGGCTGGTCAAGGCGGGCGCGGGGATCGACCCCGGGCCGGACCCGTTTGCCGACCCGAAGGCGACGATGGGCCACTAGCCGCGGCTTTCCAACTTCATCAGGCGAGAAGGTCCGGCGGACGTGCCGGACTGACAGTCCGCAAGAAAAGCACCAGGAGGTAGCGACCATGCCCCGTTTCCTCGACCACCACACGTTGACCGGCGCCCTGCCCAAAGAGGCCGTGGACATGATCAAGTCCGCGGTGAAGGCCTCGAAGCCCGACCAGTTCGGGGTGAAGCCGATCGACGTCCTGATCGCGCAGGGCGAGAGCTACTGCATCACCGAGGCGCCCAACGCCGACGCTGTCATCAAATCGCACAAGGCGATCGGGTTCGAACTCGGCAAATCCAACGTCAAGCAAGTGACGAGCCTCGCGTCCTCGTAGCCTGGCCCAGGGTCTGGCGGTCGAGCCAGTCTCTGCTGACCGCCGGACCCATCTCGCCCGACGTGCTTCTCGCGAAAAGGCCGTTCAGGTTCTCGAGCCGGCGAGCGCCGGGAGGCGACCATGCCAGTCCAGATAACGGCGCAGTACCAGGTGAGACTGGACTCACTGGCGGTCTGCAAGGCTGCGATCTCCGAGTTCGTCGAGGCCGTCCGGAATGAACCGGGCACTCTCGAGTACGTTGCCTGGCAGGAAGTCGCCGATCCGACCCGATTCCTCCACCATTTCGTCTTCAAGGACCGAACCGCCCGTGACCGCCACGCGACCTCCGAGGCGGTCAAGCGTTTCACGGGAATCCTCTACGCCAACATCGTGGCGCCGGTCCAGTTCACTGAATACGAGGTGATCGCTTCGACGCTCGGACGATCCCCGCGCCCCGGTGGACCTATCTCGCAAGCCCAAGGTCCTCGTAGATCGCGGTCGTCACGGCCCGCTGGCGCGCCTGATGTGCAGCCTCGCCGCACATCCCGTTGAAAACGAGCGCCACCGCCAGGCCATGTTCCGGATCGCCAAAGGCGGTCGATGATTCGGCGCCGCTATGGCCGAACGTGCGTGCCGACGCGTGGTCGCCGTAGCCGTACGGGACCGTGTCGACGCCGTACTGTTTTGAGTCGATGATGAACCCGAGCCCATAGTCGATCACCTGTTTGAACGTGTGATCGAACATCCCCACCCGGTGGCGCTCGACCAGCATCTCAGCGGTGCCCGCCCCCAACACGCGCCGCCCGTCGAGTTCCCCGCCGTTCACCAGCATCTCGTAGAACCGCCCAAGACCTCGCGCCGGTCCCCTGCCGTTCCCGCCAGGCCTGACGGCTGCGATGAACTCGGGCGACTCGTACGTGGCGTTCGGCGTCGGCGGGTTCTGCGTCGTCACGTGCATGACCCCCAACCGGTCGCCGTACGCTTCTTGCCGCTCGAACGGGATGCCGACCCACCAGTCGTCCATCCCAAGCGGTTCGAAGATCTCGTCACGCACATAGTCTTCGAACGGCCTTCCATCGAGGCGACGGACCAGCTCCCCGAGGACGTACCAGCTGGACGCGGGATGGTAGCCGGCCTTCTGACCGGGCACCCATCGGGGCTCGAGTCTCGACCGGTACACCTCTGCCATTGCCTCATCCCAGGTCTGACCGCGCCAGTGCCGGATCGGCATCCGGAATCCTGCCGTGTGGGTCAGGATGTGCCGGAGCGTGACAGCCTCCTTGCCGTTCGTGCCGAACTCGGGGATATGACTGGAAACCGGATCGTCAAGCCCGAGGAGGCGCCGGTCCATCAGCTGCCCTGCCGCGACGGCGGCAATCGGCTTGGTCGACGACAGCCAGACCATGATCGTGTCGTCCCGCATCGGGACGCCGGTGTGGCTTTCTCCGACCGCAAGCTGCGCCGCAACCTCGCCCCGGACCGACGCGTAAAGCTGGGCCCCGATGTGGAGCCCGCGCTCCATGCCTTCGCTGATCAGACGTTCGGTTCGTTCGAATCGCATCTTGGGACTAGAATTCCACGGCCATCAGAGTTGGAGGACTGGAATGAAGATAACCGACGTCAGGGCCTATGTGGTGGATCCTTCGCTTCCGCAGTTCGGAAGCGCTCGAGACGCAACGCGAGATCGCGAATGGACGTTCGTCCAGATCGACAC